>NZ_JBSFYC010000024.1:0-101745 GCF_053595675.1 Streptomyces sp. NPDC002446
GTCACCTCCCGCGACGGCCGCCGCATCGAGATCACCGCCCGCTCGCTGTGTCTGCACGGCGGCCCCCGGGGTGCCGGGGCCAGGGTGGTCTTGACCCACGGCTTGCGGGTCAGGCCCTTCTCGACCGCCTTCTTGGCCACCAGCGCGGCGGCGACCATGACGTACGGGTTCGAGGTGTTGGTGCAGGAGGTGATCGCGGCGACGGTGACGGCGCCGTGGTCGATCTCGTACACGGTGCCGTCGGGGGTGGTCACCTGGGTCGGCTTGGTCGGCGCGCCGTTGTGGTCGCGGGCCGGGGCGTCCGAGGCCGGGAAGGACTCCTTGCCCGACTCCTCGTCCGCGTCGCCGACGTAGTTGCGGACGTCCTGCGCGAACTGCTGGGCGGCCTCGGCCAGGACGATGCGGTCCTGCGGCCGCTTGGGACCGGCGATCGACGGGACGACCGTCGACAGGTCCAGCTCCAGCTTCTCGGAGAAGTCGGGCTCGGCGGCCGGGTCGAGCCAGAGGCCCTGCTCCTTGGCGTACGCCTCGACCAGCGCGAGCTGCTGGGCGTCGCGGCCGGTCAGCTTCAGGTACTTGATGGTCTCGTCGTCGATCGGGAAGATCGCGGCGGTGGAGCCGAACTCCGGCGACATGTTGCCGATGGTGGCGCGGTTGGCGAGCGAGGTGGCGGCGACGCCCTCACCGTAGAACTCGACGAACTTGCCGACGACACCGTGCTTGCGCAGCATCTCGGTGATGGTGAGCACGAGGTCGGTGGCCGTCGTGCCGGGCTTCAGCTCACCGGTCAGCTTGAAGCCGACGACGCGCGGGATGAGCATGGAGACCGGCTGGCCGAGCATCGCGGCCTCGGCCTCGATGCCGCCGACGCCCCAGCCGAGGACGCCGAGGCCGTTGACCATGGTGGTGTGCGAGTCGGTGCCGACGAGGGTGTCGGGGTACGCCTGGCCGTTGCGGACCATGACCGTGCGCGCCAGGTGCTCGATGTTCACCTGGTGGACGATGCCGGTGCCCGGCGGGACGACCTTGAACTCGTCGAAGGCGGTCTGGCCCCAGCGCAGGAACTGGTAGCGCTCCTTGTTGCGGCCGTACTCCAGCTCGACGTTCTGCTTGAAGGCGTCGTTGGTGCCGAACTTGTCGGCGATGACGGAGTGGTCGATGACCAGCTCGGCCGGCGCGAGCGGGTTGATCTTCGCCGGGTCGCCGCCGAGCTCCTTGACGGCCTCACGCATGGTGGCGAGGTCCACGACACACGGCACACCGGTGAAGTCCTGCATGATCACGCGGGCCGGCGTGAACTGGATCTCCTGGCTGGGCTGGGCCTGCGAGTCCCAGCCACCGAGCGCCCGGATGTGGTCGGCGGTGATGTTCGCGCCGTCCTCGGTGCGGAGCAGGTTCTCCAGCAGCACCTTCAGGCTGTACGGCAGACGGGCGGAGCCCTCCACCTTGTCCAGCCGGAAGATCTCGTACGACTCGTCGCCCACCTGCAGCGTGCTGCGGGCGTCGAAGCTGTTCGCCGACACGACAGTCTCCTTCATGCATGAATTCGCGCGTACCACCGCACTGTCACCCTATGCGGCTGCCGCCACGTGGTGCCGTCACAGGTTCTTGCCCCATCCGCTAAGGTGAGCCTAAGTTAGGCACGCCTTACTGGCGCGGCAGCGGTACGCCTCTCGGCAGATATCTCGATGTCGAGATAACACTAGTACATCGCCGCGGCCGGGTCATGCCCTGACGGGCCCTGTCCCGTCACACCGGATCCCCCACCCGTGCCACCGCACGTCGATGCACGCGAGTCCGGGTCACCGCAGCGTGAGCGCGCTGGTTACGGTCACCGGATGGAGAGCTGGGACGGGGCAGGCGTACACGCCCGGATACGGGAGATGGCGGCACGGGACCCGGGGCGGGAGCGCTTCGGGGCGGACACCCACCGGTACGAGCTGGCGCCCGCCCTGCCGGAGGAGGAGATCAGGGCGTTCGAGGAAGCCCACGGCATCGATCTGCCGGCGGAGTACCGGTCCTTCGTCGCGCAGGTGGGCAACGGCCCCGCCGGTCCCGGCCACGGGCTGATGCCGCTGACCGTCCCCCGCGCGGAGGCCGGCGAGGGGTGGGCCGTGGACGGCGAGTGGGAGGAGGACCGGCTGCCGGGCCGACTCGCCGGGCCGTTCCCCCTCAGCGACCCCCTGCCCGGCCGGACCCGCGCACTGACCGACGAGTCGACCCGGGGCACGCTCATGCTGGCCGAGGAGGGCTGCGGCAGCTACATCCGGCTGATCCTGAACGGGCCGCGAGCGGGCGAGATCTGGCGGATCGACCCGGACTGGGCCGGCTTCGTCCCGGTGAGCCCCGGTTTCCGCACCTGGTACACCCAGTGGCTGCGGCGCCCGTGAACACCTCTCGCCCGTGAACACCCCTCGCGCCGTCCGGACCGACCGCCGTAGACCGACCGCCGTCACCGAAGGCTGGTGATCATCGGGTGCGTCCCGGCGATGGTCCGGGTGGCGGGGAGCGCCGGTGTGCCAGGGTGGCCGCGGGGAACTCGCGGATGCGTCCATGCATCCGGACCTGAGAGCGTTCGACCCGGGGCGGGAGTGATGACGGTGGCGATGCGGGCGGTTCCACTGGTCGGCGGGCCGGTGGAGTTACGGGGTGCGCTGGACCTGGAGGAGACACCGACGGGGGTGATGCCGCGCCGGTTGCCCGCGTGGACCAAGGAGCAGTATCAGGACCCGTCGGTCTACGGGGTGACGGTGATGCCTTCGGGGGTGCGGCTGGTCTTCCGCACGGACGCGCGTGAGCTGGAGTTCGACGTCCTCACCTCCACGGGACAGCTCGACACCGACCCCCGCCCCCGCCCGACCGGGATGCTGGAGCTGCTGGTGGACGGCGCCCCGGCCGGCCGTCGGCAGGCACCGGTGGGCAACGTGGTGCGGATGGCGGTCCCCGGGACCGTGCAGCGGGTGATCCCGGGCGAGCCGGGGACCGTACGGTTCGCCGGGTTGCCGGCCGGCATGAAGCACGTCGAGCTGTGGCTGCCGCAGCAGACCCCCACGGAGCTGGTGGCGCTGCGGGCCGACGGCGAGGTGCTGGCGCCGCTGCCGGACGGGCGGCGCCGCTGGGTGCACCACGGCAGTTCCATCAGCCACTGCCTCGAGGCCGACGGCCCGACCGGCACCTGGCCGGTGGTGGCGGCCGCGCTCGGCGGCGTGGAGGTGATCAACCTCAGCCAGGCGGGCAACGCGATGCTGGACCCCTATGTCGCCCGCACGATCCGTGACCTGCCCGCCGACCTGATCAGCCTCAAGGCGGGCATCAACATCGTCAGCCTGACCGCCTTCCGGCTGCGGACGTTCGGCCCGGCGGTGCACGGATTCCTGGACACGATCCGCGACGGGCACCCGGACACGCCACTGCTGCTGATGTCCCCGGTGAGCTGTCCAACCCTTGAGGAGACTCCCGGCCCGACCACGACGGGCCCGGACGGGAGGATCACAGCCCTGGGCGACCCGGCCGATGTGGCCGGTGGGGCGCTGTCGTTGACCGTGGTCCGTGCCGAGCTGGCCCGGATCGTGGCGGCCCGGCAGGCCCACGATCCCCACCTCCACTATCTCGACGGACGCGAGCTGCTCGGCCCGGACGAGGCGGACGACCTGTCCGACGGCCTGCACCCCACCGCCGCCGCGTACCGCCGGATGGGCAGGCGCTTCGCCGCCCACGCCTTCGCGGACGACGGCCCCTTCCGCTGAGCGACCGGGACCTGCCACCCGTCGACCGGCCGTCGTCGGCGCCCCTGCCACCCACCTGTCACATCCGATGTCACATCCGATGTCACTTCCGCCCCGCCGCATACGGCATTGTTATGGCCGATCTTGAAACTCTGGCGGGGAATCAACGGGGAGGCAGGGACCGGTGGACGATCACGAGTGGCTGGCGGCGAGGTTCGAGGAGAACCGGAGCCATCTGCGGGCGGTGGGCTACCGGATGCTCGGCTCGCTCAGCGAGGCGGACGACGCCGTCCAGGAGGCCTGGCTGCGGCTGAGCCGTTCCGACGTGAGCGGTGTGGAGAACCTGGGCGGCTGGCTGACGACGGTCGTCGGGCGGGTGTGCCTGGACCAGCTGCGGACGCGCAAGGCACGGCGTGAGGATCCCCTCGATGTGCACGTCCCCGAGCCGGTCGTGGGCCGGCTGGACTCCGCCGACCCGGAGCACGAGGCGATGCTGGCCGACTCGGTCGGGCTCGCGCTGCTGGTCGTCCTGGAGAGCCTCTCCCCCGCCGAGCGGCTCGCCTTCGTCCTGCACGACATGTTCGCGATGCCGTTCGACGAGATCGCACCCATCGTCGACCGCACGCCCGCCGCCACCCGGCAGCTCGCCAGCCGGGCGCGCCGCCGCGTCCAGGGCAGCCCGGCTCCCGACACCGACCTCGACCGCCAGCGCGAAGTCGTCGACGCCTTCCTCGCCGCCTCGCGCGGCGGCGACTTCGACGCGCTGCTCGCCGTCCTCGACCCGGACGTGGTGCTGCGCGCCGACGCGGGTGTGGCGGCCGGCGGCATGTCGAAGCTGGTCCGCGGGGCGCGCTCGGTCGTCGAGCAGGCGCTGACCTTCTCCCGGTTCGCCCCGTACGCACGCCCGGCGCTGGTCAACGGCGCTCCCGGACTCGTCACGGTCGTGAACGGGCAGCCGTTCTCCGTGATGGGCTTCACCATCGCGCACGGGAAGGTCATCGAGATCAACATCCTCGCCGACGCCGCACGGCTGCGGCGACTGGACCTGACCTTCCTCGATGACCGAGATGACTGAGTCGACCGAGCTGACCGAGACGGTGACCAAGTCGATGACCGAGACGGTGACTGAGTCGGTGACCGAGTCGGCGACTGAGACGATGACCTGACGGTGACTGCGACGGTGCCGGTGACCTGACGGTGACTGCGACGACGGTGATCCAGCTCCCGGCGGCCGCTGCCCCGCCGGGCCGGTTCAGCAGCTGGGGACCGAGCCGCCCCTGGCCAGCGCGCGCAGGGCGTGGACCGCGCCCTTGAGGGTGGTGACGGGGATCAACCGCAGCCCGTCCGGGGCGGGTTGCACCGCCGTGCACTCCGTCTTCGGCACGAGGAAGACGCTCGCCCCGTCGCGCCGGGCCGCCTGCGTCTTCAGCGCCGCTCCGCCGACCGCGCCCACCGTCCCGTCGGCGTCGATCGTCCCCGTACCGGCGATGGTGCGGCCGCCGGTGAGGTCCCCGCCGCTGCCGTCACCGTCCAGCTTGTCGACGATGCCCAGCGAGAACATCAGACCGGCGCTGGGCCCGCCCACGTCGTCGAGCGTGAGCCGCACCGTCACCCGGCCCGGGTCCTTCCCCAGCAGCCCGAGCGCGGCCGCGGTGGCGGCCCGCTGCGAGGACCTCATGTCCGCGCGGTTGTGCTTTGCGACCTCCGCATCGGACTTCCCCGAAGGAAAGACGACATCCTTGGGCATGACGGCACGATCCGTACGGAACCACCCGTCGATCACCTCTCCCCAGCGGACGGCGACCTGCGGCCCGGTCGCCCGGATCGCCACCATCCGCAGCTGACCGCTGGTCCTGCGCACCGGGGCGCCGCTGATGGCGACGACCTGGGCACCGTCGTGCACCCCGAGCACATCCGTGGTCTGCCCGGGTCGCGCGACGGAGTACGGCAGCGGCGCGAAGCCAACTGCGGCCAGCAGCGCGGCGATCGGCACAACGCTGAGCACGACGGCGCGGGAGGGGCGACGAGTGATCACACCGTCAATCTAGGTCACGGCACTTGACCGGGTCCGCCCACCCCGGAACGGCCACCCTCCCCCCAGTCCGTACATGCACCCCTCCGCCACCCCTCCGCCTCACTTGCCCGCCAGGCCCACCCGTACCACCGTCACGATCTCCTCGTCGGAGAGCCCCAGATGGCGGGCCTGCGCGATCAGTCGCTGGGCGGCTTCGCCGAGGCGGGCGCGGGCGGGGGTGGCGGTGCCGGTGACCACCGCGCCGCGGCCCCGGCGGAGTTCGATCAGCCCCTCCTCCTTGAGGCGTTGGTAGCCGCGCAGCACGGTGTGGACGTTCACGCCGAGGGAGGCGGCGAGTTCACGGGCGGACGGCAGCCGCTCCCCGGTGCCCACCGTGCCGTCGGCGATGGCGCCGCGGACCGAGGCCGCGATCTGGTCGCCGAGCGGGACGGACGAGCCGGGATCGACCCGGAAGAGCACCTCAGCCTCCTTGCCGCGAGCGCGCGCGGTCCGCGTACGTATTGAGCAGCGCGGCGGCGGTCGCCGCGTCATCCACCGTGACGACGAACTCGCGGCCGCTGGTCAGCCGGATCACGAGGCCCTCACCCGAACGCAGCACCAGTCCGCTGCCGTGTGCCCGGATGCGGTAGCCCCAGCCTCCGAATTCGCCGAAGCAGTCGACCGGACGGCTGGTGACCTCCGCCACACGCGCGGGGTCTATGCGCCGGAAGCGTACTCGCAGGGCCGCCGCCAGGACCGGCGAGAGGGTCAGACCGCGGCGGTCGACGGTCACCCGGACCGAGGTGACGGCGAGGGCCAGGACTCCGCAGATGCCGAGGATCGCGCCGCTGAGCCAGTTGGCGACGAGGGCGATGACGAGCCCGGCGCCGAGCATCAGCGCGCCCATCAGGACCAGCGGCGGTGAGCTGATGGTGCGTGACCAGCCGGCCGTCGTGCCCGCCGGGAGGTCGAGTCGGGGCGCGTCGTCCGCCGGACGGCCGGCCGGGCGCGGCGCGGACCCGGCGAGCAGACCGCCCAGTGCGCCGGCGAGCAGGGCGACGGCGAGGGTCACCGCCGCCTGCCACAGCGGCAGCCGTACCGCCGAGGCGTCGGCGGCGCCGGCGTTGCCGAGCAGGTTGACGCAGAGGGGGTAGCCGATCCCGGCAGCGGTGGCGTAGCCGGTGGCGATCAGCCACGGTGCACTCGTGGCGCGCGTCCGCACCCCGCTGAGCAGGCCGAAGACGGCGGCCAGGAGCAGGAGCACGGCGAGACAGACCGTCAGGAAGCCGTGGGTGGAGGAGAAGCCGTCGGCCCGGCCGTCGGCGTCGAAATGGGTGGCGAGCGGGTCGGGCAGCCGGTCGGCGACGGAGGCGTAGACGGCGGCGGCCGCCGTGGCCGCGGCGAGGAAGGGAAAGGCGGCAACCAGCGGCCGCAGGGGGCCGCATGGGAGTAAGGCAGAACGCGGAGCACTCTTCATATGCGTGATGACCACCTCTCAGTTGTTCGCATATTAGTAGAACAACTCAGACGCGGGCAATTGCACATCCATCTCATATCTGAGATACGGTCGCCCCATGGCAGACGACTACCTCGTACGCATCGGCAAGCTGATCCGCGACGCCCGACAGCACCGTGGCTGGACGCAGACGCAACTCGCGGAGGCGCTCGGCACCAGCCAGAGTGCGGTCAACCGCATCGAGCGTGGGAATCAGAACATCAGCCTTGAGATGATCGCCCGCATCGGCGAGGCGCTCGACAGTGAAATCGTGTCGCTCGGTTACGCCGGGCCGATGCATCTGCGAGTGGTCGGCGGCCGCCGGCTGTCCGGCAGCATCGACGTGAAGACGAGCAAGAACGCCTGTGTCGCGCTGCTGTGCGCCACGCTGCTCAACGCGGGACGCACAACTCTGCGCCGGGTGGCCCGCATTGAGGAGGTCTACCGCATCCTGGAGGTGCTGGGCAGCATCGGTGTGCGCACCCGGTGGATCAACGACGGCAACGACCTGGAGATCATCCCACCCGCGGAGCTCGACCTCGCGGCGATGGACACCGAGGCGGCCCGCCGCACCCGCAGCGTCATCATGTTCCTCGGCCCGCTGCTGCACCGTATGGACCACTTCAAGCTGCCGTACGCGGGCGGTTGCGACCTCGGCACCCGGACCGTGACCCCGCACATGACGGCGCTGCGCCACTTCGGCCTGGAGATCACCGCGACCGACGGCACCTACATCGGCGAGGTCGACCGCAGCGTCGCCCCCAAGCGCGCGATCGTACTGACCGAACGCGGCGACACCGTCACCGAGAACGCGCTGCTGGCCGCCGCCCGGCACGACGGCGTCACGGTGATCCGGAACGCCTCCTCCAACTACATGGTCCAGGACCTCTGCTTCTTCCTGGAGGAGTTGGGGGTCAGGGTCGACGGCATCGGGACGACGACCCTCACCGTCCACGGCACGCCACACATCGAACGCGATGTGGACTTCGCGCCCTCCGAAGACCCGGTCGAGGCGATGAGCCTGCTGGCGGCGGCGGTTGTCACCGAGTCGGAGCTGACGATCCGCCGGGTCCCGGTGGAATTCCTGGAGATCGAGCTGGCGGTCCTGGAGGAGATGGGCCTGGACCATGAGCGCAGCACGGAGTACGCCGCCGACAACGGCCGCACCCGCCTCATCGATCTCACCGTCCGCCCCTCCAAGCTCCAGGCCCCCCTGGACAAGATCCACCCGATGCCCTTCCCAGGCCTCAACATCGACAACGTCCCCTTCTTCGCCGCCATCGCCGCCAGCGCCCAGGGCCAGACCCTCATCCACGACTGGGTCTACGACAACCGCGCGATCTACCTGACGGACCTCAACCGCCTCGGCGCCCAGGTCAAACTGCTCGACCCGCACCGAGTCCTGGTCGACGGCACAACACGCTGGCGCTCCGCAGAAATGATGTGCCCCCCGGCCCTGCGCCCGGCCGTCGTCGTCCTCCTCGCCATGATGGCCGCCGAGGGCACCTCCGTACTCCGCAACGTCTATGTCATCAACCGCGGTTACGAGGACCTGGCGGAGCGACTCAACTCGATCGGCGCGCAGATCGAGATCTTCCGGGATATTTGAGGACCAGGTGCCGCCCGCGCCCTTCCTGACCTGGCCGAATGAGGGTCCGGAGGGGGCGCAGGCGGCACCTGTAGCGCTTCTCTGGGGCCTTGTGCCTGTGGCAGGAGGCCCTGAAGTTCAGAGAGAGCCGACAGGCACAGCACACACCGGACGCGCCGTGGTGTGATGGCGTCGTGAGCCGTGCCGTCGAAGAGAACAACCGCCGCATGCTGCGGGCGCGGGATGCGATGGACCGTGCCTACGCGCGGCCGTTGGACGTCCCGGCCCTGGCGCGGATCGCGCATGTGTCGGAGGCGCACTTCACCCGCACGTTCCGGGCCGTGTTCGGCGAGACGCCGCACCGTTACCTGCAGCGCCGCCGCGTGGAGCGGGCGATGTTCCTGCTGCGGGAGACCGATCGCAGTGTGACGGACATCTGCTTCGACGTCGGCTTCGGCAGCCCGGGGACCTTCAGCCGCACGTTCCGCGACATCGTGGGCCGCTCGCCGCGGACCTACCGCAAGGAGGCCGAACAGGCGGCGGCCGCGGGCGTACCGACGTGTTTCACGATGGCGTGGACGCGGCCGAACTCCTGACCGTCCGTACTGCCGGTACCGACCGCCGGTACCTACCGCCGCTGCCGCCCGTCGACTGAGCAGTTTTGGATAAGTTTTCGTCCGGCGTGGCCAGTAGCGTGAGGCACATGTTCAACGCCATCACGCACTCGCAGATATACGTCCTCGACCAGGACGAGGCCCTCGACTTCTGCGTCGGCAAGCTCGGCCTGGAGGTCAACACCGACATCGAACTCGGCTTTATGCGCTGGCTGACCGTCCACGTCCCAGGCCACCCGGAGCGCGAGATCCTGCTGGAGAAGCCCGGTGCGCCCGCGATGTCCGAGGAGACGGCGCAGCAGGTCCGCGAGCTGGTGACCAAGGGTGCGATGGGTGGCTGGCTCATCTTCACGACGGACGACTGCCGCAAGACGTACGAGACGCTGCTGGCCCGTGGCGTGGAGTTCACCGAGGAACCCACCGACCGCCCGTACGGAACCGACTGCGGCCTGCGCGACCCCTTCGGCAACCGCCTCCGCTTCACCCAGCCGAAGGCGTGAGGGCAGTCCCGGTCCGGCAGGTTACGGGCGGCCCCGGGATGAGGACCGTGAGGACCCCCTTCGCCGGGTTTGCTCTGGGCAGGTCCCGGCTCCCCCAGCGAATGCCCCGGAGCAGGAGAGGCGCCGGGGCCGGTCAGCGCGGAGCGTTCTTGCCCGGGGGGCGGTGACTGAGGGCGTCCTGGGAGTCGACGTACTTGAGCATGAGGCGGGCGAAGTCCAGGCGTTCCCGCTCGGGCCAGTCGGCGGTGATCTGCTCGAAGGCCGAGCGCTGGTGGCGGGCGAAGCGGGCCATCAGCTCGCGGCCCTCGGGGCTGAGGTGGAGGACGGTGCGGCGGCCGTCCTGCTGGGAGGCCGCGCGGATCAGATAGCCGGCCGAGATGCAGTCGGAGACCATGCGGCTGGCCACCGACGGATCCACGCCCAGGTGCTGGGCGACGGCGCCGACCGTGATCTCGCCGGTACCGGACCGCCCGTCCGACTCGCCCTCCGCGGCGTCCTGTTCGGCCTCCAGGACGATTCTGAGCACCAGCGTACGGCTGAGGTCCTTCTGGGAAATCGGGTCCTCGACCTCCAGGAGTGAGGAGCGCCGCAGCCTCCCGAAGGCCGGCCCCACGGCGTCCAGCAGCTCATCCGCGGTCTTCGACTCGCGCTTCGTCATGCCCTCCATCGTACAGACATGAGTGCCCTCATGAAGGCATGTGTTGACTTGCAAATGTGTGCGTGTCAGCATGCATATGTCTTTACGCATTGATACGCATGGAACGGAGCCTCTCCATGGCCCTTCTCGTCACCGGCGCCCGCGGCAAGGTCGGCCAGGCGGTCATCAGCCGCCTGCACTCCGCCGGTCTCACCGTCCGCGCCGCCAGCGCCCAACCCGCCGAACTGACCGTCCCGGACGGCGTCGAGGTCGCCGAGCTCGCCCTCGACCGGCCCGAGACCTTCGACTCCGCGCTCCGCGGCGTACGCCAGGTCTTCCTCTATCCCGAGCCGGCCGGCATCCACGAGCTGGTCAAGGCCGCCGAGGCGGCCGGCGTCGAGCACGTCGTCCTGCTCTCGTCCTCCTCGGTCCTCGGCCCGGACGCCGAGAGCGACCCGCTCGCCGGCCACAGCCTGCAGGTCGAGCGCGCCCTCGCCGACTCCGACCTCACCTGCACGTTCCTGCGGCCGGACGCCTTCGCCAGCAACTCCCTCGGCTGGGCCTACTTCATCGGCCGGTCGATGCCGATCCCGCTCGCCTATCCGGACGCGCACATCGCGCCCATCCACCCCGAGGACATCGCCGACATCGCCGTCGAAGCGCTGACCGGCACCTCCCTCACCGGCCGCTCGGTCACCCTGACCGGCCCCGACTCGCTCACCTTCCGCGAGCAGATCGCCGTACTGGCGGAAACCCTCGGCCGCCGGATCCCCGTCGAGCACATCACCCGCGCCGAGGCCGAGCAGCAGATGGGCCGCCATATGCCCGCGCCGATGGTCACCTCGCTGCTCGACCTGTGGGAGGCCGCCAACCACGGTCCGGCGGCCATCGCCGACACCACCCAGACCCTGCTCGGCCGCCCCGCCCGCACCTTCCGGCAGTGGGCCCGCGAGAACGCCGCCGCCTTCACCGGGCACTGATCCGGACGGGCCCACACCACACGGGCCCGTCCCCTCCACCCAAGGGATTCCATGTCCACGGCCCTGAGCCAGGCTCCCGCCACCCCGCAGACCAGGACCGACCGCCGACGATGGGCCGTCCTCGCCGTCGTCCTCTTCGCCGCGGTCCTCGACCTCCTCGACGCCACGATCACCAACGTCGCCGCCCCGACCATCGCCACCGACCTGCACGGCGGGGACGCCCTCGTCCAGTGGCTGGGCGCCGGTTACGCCCTGGCCATGGGCGTCCTGCTGGTGGTCGGCGGCAGGCTCGGCGACAAGTTCGGCCGCCGCCGCCTGTTCCTGATCGGCCTCACCGGCTTCACCCTCGCCTCCGTCGCCTGCGGCCTGGCCGCAGGGCCCGCCTCCGTCATCGGGTTCCGCCTGCTCCAAGGAGCCTTCGGCGCCCTCGTGATCCCGCAGGGGTTCGGCATCCTCGGCGCGGTCTTCCCCCCGCACGAGCTCGGCAAGGCGTTCGGTATCTTCGCCCCCTGCCTCGGCCTGTCCGCGATCAGCGGCCCGGTCCTCGCCGGGGTGCTCATCGACAGCTTCGGCTGGCGCTCCATGTTCCTGATCAACATCGCACTCGGCGGCCTCGCGATCGCCCTGGCCGCCCGGCTGCTGCCCCGCGACGCAGGCGACCGGACGGTCACCGTCGACGTCCCGGGCTCTGCACTGCTCGCCGCCACGATGCTCGGCCTGCTCTACGGCCTGATCGACGGCTCCAGCCACGGCTGGACGCTCGTTCCGGTCCTCTCCCTCACCGCCGGCGCCCTGCTCTTCGCACTGTTCTGCCTGCGTCAGCGAACCGCCGCCAGCCCGCTCATCGAACCCTCGCTGCTGAGGAACCGCGGCTTCACCTCCGGCCTGGTCCTCGGCCTCGTCTTCAACGCGGCGGTCGCCGGACTGCTCCTCGTTCTCTCCCTCTTCCTCCAGGACGGGCTGCACCGCACCCCGACCCAGACCTCGCTCGGCCTCGCCCCGGTCGCCGCCGGCATCATCCTCGCCTCGATCGCGGCGCACCGTCTGATGGCCCGCCTCGGCCGCACGCTCATCCTCATCGGCCTGCTGCTCACGCTGACCGGCACGCTGGCGCTGCTGGTCCTGCTCCACGCCACCAGCCCGACGGCGTGGACGCTCGTCGCCCCGGTCTTCGTCACCGGCCTCGGTCTCGGCAGCTGCTTCGGCACCGTCTACGAGGTCACCCTCGGCGACGTCGGCCCGAAGGAGTCGGGCAGCGCCAGCGGTTCACTCTCCGCCGTCGCACAACTCGCCAACAGCATCGGCGCCGCGGCCATCACCACCGTCTACTTCCACACCCCCGGCGCCCCCGCGACCGCGGCCGTCCACAGCCTCGCCGTGGTCGCCGTCGCCACCCTCGCCTGCTGCGCCCTCGTGCGGCTGCTGCCTCGCCGGGCCCGGCCCCGCCGTCACTGACCCGCCGTCACTGACCCGCCCAGGAGCACGACATGAAGCCCATCGGCTACTGGCTCAACCGCACCGACCACGCCCTCACCTGCTCGATGAACGCCGTACTGGCCGAGTCCGGCCTCACCCGGACCGCATGGCAGGTCCTCAACGTCGTCAAGGACGATCCGCAGGCCACCGACACCGAAGTGCTGACCGTCCTGGCCGCGGGCGCCGACGCCGCCGCCCTGGCCGCCGCCGTCGAGACAGCCGTCACCGACGGATGGGCCGCCCGCCCGGAGCCGGGCCGCCTCACCCTGACCGAAGACGGCCGCACCCGCCTCGCCGACGTCGCCAAGCGGGTGCACGCCTTCCGTGAGCTGTCGACGGCCGGCATCACCCGTGACGAGTACCGGATCGCCGTCACCGTCCTGGAGCGGATGACCCGCAACCTGGAGGGCGCGGCAGAACAATGAGCCCGCCAAAGGCGCGGGCCTCGCGACCGGCACCGCCCACGGCCTGGCTGACGACCCCGGCACCCCGCTGCCCTGAGTGAGCGTCAGGCTCAGGACGCCAGGGGGCATTGATCCGGTCGGCTGCGCGCTCGTGGCGCGGTTCACCGCGGACGCGCGGAGGGAGGGCCGGGTGTGTCCCCGGCCCTCCCTCTCCCCTCTCAGCGGCCTGCCACGGGAATCAGCGGCGCTGCATCGCCTTGCGGAGGGTGGTGAAGAGGTCGGTCTGGTTGGTGACGCCCAGGACGCGGTAGGCCTGGGGGCCCTGGGCGGCGATCCGTACCTGGGTGCCGGTGTGCTCCTGGGCCTGGCCCGGCGTGTTGGTCGAGTAGTTGACCTTCAGCCGGCCGCCCTCGTCGGTGACGAGGGTGGAGGACAGGCCGGGCGGGTTGGCCTCCAGCGGCACCATCTGGCTGGAGTGGCCGTGGTCGGCGGTGGTGACCACGAGCGTGTCGGGGTGCTTGGCGGCGTAGTCGCGGGCCACCTTCACCGCGCGGTCGAACGCGGCGGTCTCACCGATCTGGCCGCAGGGGTCGGCGGCGTGGTCCTGCTTGTCGATCGAGGCGCCCTCGATCTGGAGGAAGAAGCCCTGCTCCCGGCCGTGGCCCCGCTTCGACTTCTGCTTGTCCTCCAGCAGTTGGATCGCCTTGGCGGCCTGCTCGTCCAGGGCCGGGGTGCCGGCGGGGCGCTGCGGGTTGCTGGTGGTGCAGCGCTGCGGGTCGGTGCCTCCGACGGCGGCGGGCTTGCCGGTCCACTCGACGGGGACGGTGCCCGGCGCGAAGAGCCCGAGGACCGGCTTGCCGCCGTCGAATTCCTTCAGGCCCTGCTTGTCGGTGACGATCTGGTAGCCGAGCCTGCGCGCCTGCTCCGCCACCGTCATGCCCTTGTACGGGCCTTCGGTGATCTTCTGGTCGAAGCGCTGCTTTCCGCCGCCCAGCAGCACGTCCACCTTGTGGTTGACGCTCTGCTCGGCGATCGAGCCCAGGCCGCCCTTGGCGAGCGTGTCGACCGCGCACTTGGCCATGTCGGCCGGGCCCTGGCAGCTGCGGTCGCTGACGTGGGAGGCGAGCACGGCCGGTGTGGCGTCGGTCAGTTCGGCGGTGGTGACCGACCCGGTGGCGTAACCGTTCTTCTGCGCCACCTCCAGGATCGTCGGCAGCGGCTTGTCGGTGTCCGGCGTCTTGGAGATGCGGCCGTTCACCGTCTTGTGTCCGGTGGCCCAACCGCTGCCGCTGGCCGCGGAGTCGGTGACGTAGTCCGGCTTGCCGTTCTTGTCGACCGCGTAGGTCGTGTACGCGCCGGTCAGCGGGAACTTGTCCATGTTGAGCCGGCCCGCCGCGCCCACGGTGTAGTTCCGCGCCAGAGTGATCTCCGAGTCGCCCATCCCGTCGCCGATCAGCAGGATGACGTTCTTCGCCGTACCGCCCTCGATCGCACGCGCCGCCTGGTCCTTGGGGCCGAACGCGGCCGCCCCCGCGGGGACGGCCACACCGGTGGCGAGCAGCACGGCGGCGCCGGATATGACGCGGCGGCGGGACAGGCGCAGTCTTCGCATGAAATCTCCTCGTGTACGACCGGCTGGCGCCGGCCATGCGCAGCTCACCAGGAGCGGGTGAACACCGCATGGCCTGCCGGTGGCGCGTGGCCCACGGGAGGGTGCCGCGAGGAGCCCGTACGGGCCGTCAGCCGCGCGGGGTGAACTTCTGCCCGACGCCGAGCCCCCGCAGACCGGCGAGGACCTTCGGGTCCTGGGCGTCGAGCCAGTCGCACAGCTGACGGAAGGAGACCATCCGGACGTCCTTGTGCTTCTCGTCGGCGATGTGCTTGATCGCCTCCTCGACGGCGTCCATGTAGATGCCGCCGTTCCACTGCTCGAAGTGGTTGCCGACGAAGAAGGGGGCCCGGTTCGTCTCGTACGCCCGCTGGAAGCCGGCTATGTAGGCGTCGGTGGCCTGCTTGCGCCAGCCCGGGTAGTTGGCCGGCGGGCCCTTGGTGGAGTTCTTCGACTGGTTGGCCAGGATGTTGTAGTCCATCGAGAGGACCGGGAAGCTGTGGCCGGGGAACGGTATTCCCTGGAGCGGGAAGTCCCAGATGCCCTGCTTCTTGGCGGGCCAGACCTGGAGGCCGCCGGGCGAGCTGGCGTCGTAGCGCCAGCCGCGCTTCTTCGCGGTCGGCAGCAGGTTGTCCTGGCCCAGCAGGCACGGCGTACGGGCGCCGACCAGCTCCTTGCTGTAGTCGAAGGGCAGCGGTTCGAGGTCGGTGAAGCCGGTGTTCGTGCGCCACTTGGTGACGAAGTCCATGGCCTGCTGGATCTCGGAGTCCCACTGGGCAGGGGTCCAGTGCTTCACCGAGCCGCGGCCCTCGCCGCAGAAGTGGCCGTTGAAGTGGGTGCCTATCTCGTGGCCCTCCAGCCACGCCGCGCGCAGGTTCTGCAGCGTCACCTTGATGTGCTCATCGGTGAGGAGCTCGATGTCGGCTGCACCGACGGGGTTGTTCGGCGGCCGGTACATCCGCCTCTTCGACTCGGGCAGCAGATACAGCCCGGAGAGGAAGAAGGTCATCGAGGCGTTGTGGTCCTTGGCGAGCTTGCGGAACCGCGGGAAGAGGCCGTTGCCCACCTCGCCCGCACCGTCCCAGGAGAAGACCACGAACTGCGGCGGCTTCTGACCGGGCTCCAGCCGCTCCGGCTTGGGCGGCTGGTTCGGCTGCTTGCCGGTGTACTCGGTGGAGCCGTCGCCTATCGGCCTGCCCTTCGCCTTCTGTCCGGGCTTGGCTCCGACCTTGTCGGAGGCCGACGACCCGGAGGAGGAGCAGCCGGCGACGGAGAGCGCGGCCGCCGCTCCCATCCCGAGCCCGAGCATCCCTCGTCGACTGAATTCGCGCATAACGGTACCCATCACATTCATTGCCCCAGAAGTCCCTCATCGGGACACCCAGTGAGATGAGACGACCAACGCCGGGGTTCCGCCGCGGCGGCGAAAGTTCACAGCGTGGACGGAGCTATGCCGGAGGGTCGACGGCCGGACGACGCAGGGTCATCGGCCCGGCACCGACGTGCGGATTCCGCAGCTCAGGCGGGCTGTCCTGCGGGCCGGCCGGGCCGCGGCCAGGGCGCCGGTGATCAGGACGCCGGTGATCAGGGCCAGTACCAGGAAGGCAGGCCCCCAGCCGCTCTCCGGCGTTGTCGAGCGTTGTGGAGCTGCTTCGTCACGGAGTACGGGAGCACAGCGGCGCCCGTCGGCTCCAGGTCAGGTTGATCGCCGCCGGGGTCACCACGGCGGTGACGTGCCGCCGTCCGCGGTGAGGCCGTATCTCTGGAGGTCGTACCACTCGGGGTCCCACCGCTTGCGCAGTTCCACCAGGTGGGACAGTGCCGTGTCGTGGCCCGCGTCGGCGGCGGCCCGGTAGAGGCGGTCGGCGTCCTGGAGCATGCCACTGCCGGCGCGCAGACGGGCGAGGTCGGCGAGGGCGGCCACATGGCCGGCGTGTGCCGCCCTCCGGGCGAAGCCGTCGGCCGCCGCGTGGTCACCGGCCGCTTCCTTCAAGCGGGCCAGTTCGGCCAGCGCACGGGTCTCCCCCAGCTCGACCGCGAGGCGGTACAGACGCTCCGCGTCCGCGGCCCTTCCGGACGCCTCCCGCAGCTGGGCGAGTTGGGCCAGTACCTGGCTGCCCCCGGCCGATGCCAGGCGCTCGGCGCCCTCGCTGTCGCCGCCTTCCTCCCTCCGGAGGACGAACTCATGGAGCGCGAGGCTGTGACCTGCGGACGCGGCACGGAGCACGAGATGTTCGGCGCCCTTCTTGTCCCCCGCCTCCTCCCGCAACCGGGCGAGCAGTATCAGCGCTCCCGTGTTGCCGGCGCGCTGAGCGGTGTCGGCCAGGCGCTCGGCACCATGGCGGTCACGGGTCTTCTCGCGCAGCCACACCAGCTCCAGCAGGGCGAAGGTGCTGCCCGCATCGGCGGCGCCGCAGGCCATCCGCTCGGCCTCGGCACCGTCCCCGGCCTCCTCCCGCAGCAGGGCCAGGGCCGCCAGCGCATCCGTGCTGCCCTTGTGGGCCGCGGCACGGTACAGACGCAGTGCGCCCTCCGCGTCCCCGGCCTTCTCGCGCAGCCGCGCCAGCTCGGTCAGGGCGAGGGTGCTGCCCCGGTGCACAGCCGCGCCGAGGAGCCGTTCCGCGCCGTCGCTGTCCCCCGCCCGCTTCCGCAGGCGGGCCCGCTCGGTCAGGGCGAACCTGCTGCCCGACCCGGCGGCGAGCTCCAGCAGCCGTTCCGCACCCTTGCTGTCGCCGGCCCGCTTCCTCGTCTGGGCGAGCATGATCGCCGGGCGGACCTTGCCCCGCTCGGCGGCGGCCCGCACCAGGCGCTCGGCGCCCTCGCCGTCGCCGGACTTCTCCCGTACGCGCACCAGCTCCGACAGGGCGTAGGTGCTGCCCGCCCGGTGCAGGGCCGTGAAGGCGAGCTCCTCCGCCTTCTCCCGGTCGCCCACGCCTTCCATGGACCGGGCCAGCTCGGCGAACGTCCTGATCTCCCCCCTGGCGGCGGCCGCGCGCAGCAGGCACTCCGCGTGCTCCTCGTCGCCGGCCTCCTGCCGCAGCCGGGCCAGCCGGACCAGGGCGGTGGAATCTCCCTGGTTGGCGGCCGCGCCGGCCAGTTCCTCGGCCTGCGCCACCTCGCCGGTGAACTCCCGCAGCCGGACGAGTTCCCAGCGTGCGAGGCCGTCGGCCTGCCAGGCGGCCTCGTAGAGCTCCTTCGCCTCGGCGACATCGCCCGCCCCCTCGCGCAGCCGCGCCAGGTCGGGGAGCGCGTCGGTGCTGCCGGCCGCGACGGCCTTCGCGTAGAGACCGGCGGCGGCGCGCAGCCGCCCGCGGTCCTCTGCGGCCTGCGCCAGCGTGACGCGGTCCTCGTTGCCGTGGCAGTGGCGGGCGGCCGCCTCCCAGAAGGACGCCGGGGGGCACAGCAGCCGGCGCTCCACGCGGCCCTGCTGTTCCAGATAGTCGGCGAGCCGGTACGCCGCTTCGCCGGTGCCGTTGCTCCGGTGCGGAATCCTCGTCAGCGGTCCCGGCACCCCGTGGCAGGGTGTCGCACAGAACGCCAGGGCGTGATCCAGCCAGTCGTCGCCGAGCCAGCTGAGTTCACGGTCCGTGAGATAGCCCTCGGCGGCCTCGGCGAGGAGCGCATGGGGCAGTGCGGGGCCGTGCCCGAGCCGTCGGTAGTCCATGGCCGCGTGGATCAGCGCCTGTGCGCCGGGGGGCGCGCAACGGTAGCGGGTCAGGAGCCTGGGAACACCGGCGAGGAACTGGGTGATCTCCCCGTCGGCGGCGCCCACCAGCGCACTGGCCAGGCGCGGGTCGCCGTCCGCCTGCCGGCGCGCCTGTCGCAGGTCGCTGTCGGAGAACGCCTTGGGCACCAGGATGTACCGGCCCATCCCGGTGAGGAGTTTGCGCTGCTGCTCGAACCGGTCGTCGGCGCCGGTGGCGGACGGGACCGTCAGTGGACCCCAGAACCGCGGCCAGACGGTGGCCAGGATCAGCACCGGGCTGCGGCGCCGGTCGCCGAGCGCCGTGCGCAGTCCGGCGGTGATGCGTTCGGCGGTCTTGCCGTCCGGGGCGAGGAGGTAGTGCTGGGCCTCGTTGAGCCAGATGACGGTGCGCGGGCCGGCCTCCGCGATGCGCACCAGCGCGGCTTCCGGACGCGTCGGATCGTAGGGGTGCCACACCCGCCACCCCTCGGGGAGCCGGCGCAGCGCCTCCCAGCAGGCGCGGGTCTTCCCCGTCGACGACTCGCCGACCAGCGTGACCAGCAGGCTCTCACCCCGTACCGCCCGGTCCACCGCCTCGCTCAGCGCGACATCGTGGTCCCGCTCCACGTAGAGCGGAAGAACGGGCAGCTCCTCCTGACCGGGCACGGTGATGGCACGGTGCACCTCCAGAGCGAACGGATCGAGGTCCCTGACCGGCGTCCCGAGAGGCTGCGCGAGCCGGGCGGCGACCCACAGCTCCTTGGTCCGGGCCGCCACCTCGCCGGTGTTCCTGCCCGCTCTGCGTGCCAGCAGCACGGCGACCGAGACGACGTCCTCCTGGCCCGCCAGCAGCTCCTCGGAGCCGATGATCCGGTGGACGGTGGCCTTCGACGGACTGCCGAGGAAGGTGTCGTCGCTCCCGATCTCGCTCGCCATCTGCTGTACGGACGGTGTCCCGGCCTCCACGTACAGCCGGTACACATAGTCCTTCATCTCCCGCAGCGCCGCCGGGGTCACGGCCAGGGGACGGGGAATGCACCGCTGGCTGCTCTGCCGCGGACTACTCCGGTGACCGGTCATCACAGCATCCTCGCGTATCGGAACCGACGCCACACGGAAAGTGAGGGAGCGGCGGGGGCGCGGGGAGCTCGCCGCGCCCCCGCCGGATGGATCGAGTGCGCTCGCTCACGGCAGCAGCACCCGCAGGGCGTGGCTGGTGGCCGCTCCGGCGACGGCGGAAACGAGGCTGCCCACGATGATTCCCATCAGGGTCAGGCGCTCGCGACGGCTCAGCGGTCGTCGGGGCATGGCGGGTCTCCCATCTCGGCGCGTCCGACCGGCGAACGGCCGGCCCGACACCACCCTCGCGGACGGCGCAGCGCCGTGGACGAGTTGAGACGAGGCAACGGCACCGGCGGCGGGGCCCCGCCAACGCGCCGCGGAGGACCGGCGGTTGGCGGGTGACATCGTGCGAGCGCAACGTCCGTACGAAGAGAGGGGGGAGACGGCGAGGGGAGAGGGGAGAGGCACTACTCTTCCAGTCGCTTCCAGCGCCGCCGCCCCTTTCTCCGGGAGTTCCTGTGTTTCCCCCCACCGTCATCGTCGGCCTGCACGGAATCCTCAAGAGGAACGCGTGGTTCGACCGGGTCGTCGAGCAGGATGCCGAGGGCTCCGTCGAGGAGGACCTCCTCGGCCTGGCGATCGACCGGGCCGGTTCCTACGGCTGGCAGACCGTCAGCAGCTGGCTGAACGAGGGCGGAGAGGTCACGGCGCACCATGAGCCCACTGCTTGGGCGCATCAGGAGGTCGGCGGTGACTGGACCCAGGACGGAAGGGTTCACCAGCTCGCCTGGCTGGGTGCCGGAATCCTCACCGATCCCCCACGGCCGGGCCTTCCCGTCCGGCCGATCGCCCTCGTCCTGTCCGAGGCGCTGGCTCGCGCGGGTGCGGTGACGTTCACCGGTCTGCACGCCCTGCTGCCGCTTCCGGCCGCCGAGCGCAACACGGCTTTCCATCAGGCCGAGTTGGCGCCGTGGTTCGGCCTGGCGGATCCGGACGCCCGGTACGAGGTGGCGGTGACCGTCTGCCGCCGTCCCGGTGCGGGCGGGGTGGCCGAGGGTGCGGCGGCGGCCGTGTGCGAGGCGGTGCGGGAGACGGCCCAGGGGGCGGTGGATGTCTCCGTGGCCGCGGCGGAGGGCGGTCTGCCGGGACTGGCCCTCGATCTCGGCCGTACGGTGCACACCGACGGGATGCGCGAGGTGATGCGGCTGGGCTGCCGTACGCGGGAGTGGTCGCCGGACATCGCGGTGTGGTTGGTGGAGATGGCCGCGGACGGTCTGCGGAGGGCGGGGCGGCCGGCGCCGGTGGTGGTGACGGCCTCGCTGGTGTCCGTACCGACGTGAGCTAGCCGGCCTGCTTCTTGCGGCTCTCCCGGTGGTTGACGACCACGTTGGCCAGGGCCACCAGGAGTGCGGCCAGCAGGGCCGGGAGCCATGGGTGGTGTACGCGCAGCCCCGGCGTGAAGGAGGCGACGAACATGGCCGCCAGGAACGTCGTCACCGCCGAAAGGACCGCCTCCGCACCGCTCTTGGCCTGCGGGGAGACGGAGGCGAGGCGGACCCCGAGGCGCAGGGGCAGGACGAACACGGCGGCGAGCAGTCCGCAGGGCAGAGCGAGTACGGCGCCCCAGACGAGGGGGCCGAAGCCGTCGGATTCGATCAGGCCGCGGGAGACCGCGGTGACGATGAGGACGACGAGCAGCAGCACCAGAAGCACGAGGATCAGGACGCCGAGGCCCAGTCCGGTG
This sequence comes from Streptomyces sp. NPDC002446, assembly GCF_053595675.1. Lineage (NCBI taxonomy): Bacteria > Bacillati > Actinomycetota > Actinomycetes > Kitasatosporales > Streptomycetaceae > Streptomyces > Streptomyces sp. NPDC002446. The sequence continues at coordinate 21,534 of NZ_JBSFYC010000024.1, forward strand.
ATGCCGAAGGCGGCGAGCGCCTTGTCGCGTGCGGACAGCGAGCTCCAGGTCGACTCGCCCTCGTCGTCTGATCGGCGGTGCGGCACTGCGGGTTCCTCCCGGGTCGTCGGTATGGCGGGACGGACGGCACGCCCCCGCCGGGACGGACGGCCCCCGCCGGGGCTGTGGCGCCCCGCTCGTCAGCCCAGGGCGCCCTCCTGCGGGGTGAGGACGACGAACTCCGCGCCTGACGGGTCGTTGCAGACCGCCAGCCGGCCGACGCCCTCGGCGGTCTCCGGGCCCATCGACAGCCTGCCGCCGTTGCCCGACACCAGGCCGACGGTGGCGTCGCAGTCCTTGGAACCGAACACCGGATGCCAGTACGGCTTTCCGCCGGGGCCGAGCAGATCCGCGGGGACGCCCATGAGCCCGCCGTGCATTCTCTCCTCACTGCAGTTCGCGGGGCGGAGCAGGGTGTAGGTGCCGCCGCCTCCGGGGAGCGCCATGTCCTGGGTGCTCCAGCCGAAGACGGTTCTGTAGAAGGTCTGCGCGGCCGCCGGATCGATGGTGTACAGCTCCGTCCAGCCCAGACTGCCCGGACCGTCAGCGGCTTCAAAGCCCGGATATCTGGTCGGCTGCCAGACCGCGAACTCCGCGCCCTGCGGGTCGGTGAGCTGGGCGAACCTGCCGTCGTCCGCGCCGACCCCGGCCGGCGCCGTACGCACCGCGCCGCCCGCCCGCCGCACCGCCTCGACCGTGGCGTCCACATCAGGGGTGTTGAAGTAGATCGTCCAGGCGGAGCGGGCGCCGTCCTCGGTGAGCGGGCCGACCCCGCCGACCGCCTTCCCGTCGAGCCGGAAGAGGGTGTATCCGCCCGCGCCCTGGTCACCCTGCGGTTCGGCCCGCCAGCCGAACACGGCGCGGTAGAAGGCCGCCGCGACCTCGACATCGGGCGCACCGAGATCGATCCAGCACGGGGAGCCGGGAACGAAGTCAGTAGTGATCATGGCCATTCCTAGGAACGATGCGGTCCTTCGCGGTCCTTCGCGGATCCCTGGTGATTTCAGCCTGACATCCACCACTGACAATCGCCCGTCGGCCGCCTGACGTCCGGGATTCGGCGTCCGGGCCTCCGCTTGCTAGCCTGACGCGCGCTCGTCAAGAACGCCTGCGAGCGCATCGTCAATCATGTACGCGTATAGCCACGCGTACCGCAGCGCCGCCCGCCGAGGTGGCCGCTCGTCACGGGGGAGAACCACGATGAAGATTCGCCATGTCCGCGCTGTCGCCGCGTGCGCACTGGTCGTCGTCGCGCTGACCGGCGCCCGCGGTTCGCACGGCGGAGGCTGCGGCTCCAGCCACAGCTCCAGCAGCAGTTCCAGCAGCAGCTCCGGCGGCGAGTACAGCAGCTCGGGCAGCTCCACCAGCGGCGGATACAGCAGCTCCGGGAGCACCACCACCAGCGGCACCACCAGTGGTTCGCCGAGCTCGGGAGCCACCACGCCGCCCGAGTCGGACATCCGCATCACCGACTGCGAGGTCGACAGCACGGCCGCCAGGCTCACCGCCAAGCTGAGCGTGACCAACGGCAACTCCCAGAGCCCGGCGACCTACAACGGCAGCGTGCGGTTCACCGACGCGTCGGGCGGCTACGTCGGCGTCGTGCAGATCTCGTCGGTCAAGGTGGCCGCCGGCCAGACCCTGCCCACCACCGTGACCGGCACCTACATCAAGAGCCCCAGCGAGCAGGGCCCCTCGTCCGGCAAGTGCACGCTGGGCAGCGTGTGGAAGGTCAACGGCTGAGGCGACGGCGGGCAGACCCGGCAAGCGGGGTTCGCTACCGGCACGGGCGGCCGGCCGTGCCGTGCCGGTACAGCTCCTTGGCGATGATCGAGCGCTGGACCTCCGTCGCGCCCTCGTAGATGCGCGGCGCGCGGACCTCGCGGTAGAGGTGCTCCAGGAGGTGGCCACGGCGCAGCGCACGGGCGCCGTGGATCTGGACGGCGGCATCGACGACGTACTGGGCGGTCTCGGTCGCCAGCAGTTTGGCCATGGCCGAGCGGCGGGCGATGTCCGGGGCCCCGGTGTCGTACGCGGAAGCGGCCGCGTACACCAGCAGGCGGGCCGCCTCGACCCGGGTGGCCATCTCGGCGAGCTGGTGGCCCACGGACTGCAGGTCCCTCAGCGGGCCGCCGAACGCGGTGCGCGCGCCCGCGTGCGCCAGCGCCGCGTCCAGCGCGGCCTGCGCCATCCCGACCGCGAAGGCGCCCACACTCGGCCGGAAGAGGTTCAGGGTGGCCATCGCGACGGCGAACCCGCCGTCCACCTCGCCCAGCACGTCCGCCCTGGTCACCGGCGTGCCGTCGAACACCAGCGTCCCGATGGGGTGCGGGCTGAGCATCTCCAGGTGCTCGCCGGTCAGCCCCGGCCGGCCGGCCGGCACGAGGAAGGCGGTGACGCCGCGCGCGCCGGTCGCGCCCCCGGTGCGGGCGAAGACGGTGGCGAAGTCGGCCTCGGGAGCGTTGGAGATCCAGCACTTCTCACCGGTCAGCCGCCAGCCGTCCGGGCCGTCCGGCTCGGCGGCCAGGGACAGTGCGGCGGCGTCCGAGCCGGCGCCCGGCTCGCTCAGCGCGAAGGCCGCGACCGCGCGCCCGGCGGCCACCTCGGGCAGCCAGCGGGCGCGCTGGTCCGCGGTCCCGGACTGCACGACCGGGTAGGCGCCCAGCCCCTGGAGCGCCAGCGCGGTCTCCGCCTCCGTGCACTCCTGGGCGAGCGATTCCCGCAGCAGACACAGGTCCAGCGCGCGCAGCGGTCCGTCGGCGGGGAACAGGCGGCGCAGCAGGCCCAGTTCGCCGAGGGCGGCGACCAGCGGGCGGTTGACCCGGCCCGCCGCGCCCCGCTCCGCGAGCGGGCTGAGCCGTTCGGCCGTCATGGCGCGCAACTCGGCACACCATTCCCGCTCCTGCGGTCCCAGCGCGAATACAGTCACGAGGCGGCTCCCTGGTGGGCGTCTATCGCGGTCTGTTGACTGCCGTCACGAACACGTTACGCTGACGAGGCATCCGAACGGCAGTCCTCGACCACTCGTCGCACCTGTCCCGGACCGGCGCGACGAGCAGCCAACCGAGTCGGCCACCTGGCCGCGCTAGGGGGCGCACCCGCCATGGAGCCACGGTCCTCGGCCCACACCGACACCTTCGCGCGCGACCGGCTGCCGCCCCGCGAGCAGTGGCCGCACCTCACCGACCTGGGCTATCCCGACCGCCTGAACTGCGGCGCCGAGCTGCTGGACGGCACCATCGAACGGTTCGGCGCGGACCGGCCCGCGATGCGCGACGCGAACGGGCCGGTGTGGACGTACGGGCAGCTGCGCGCGCAGGTCGACGCGATCGCCGAAGCGCTCACCGGCCGGCTCGGCGTACGCCCCGGCAACCGCGTCCTGCTGCGCGGCCCCACCACGCCATGGCTGGCCGCCTGCTGGCTCGCCGTGATGAAGGCGGGGGCGGTCGCGGTGACCGTCCTGGCCGCGCAGCGCCCCGAGGAGCTCGCCACGATCTGCAAGATCGCGCAGGTGCGGTACGCGCTGTGCGATGTCCGCTCGGTCGGCGACCTCTCCCGGGCCGCGGTCCCGGGGCTGCGGATCACGACGTACGGCGGGGACGGGCCGGGAGATCTGCGGCAGCTCGCCCGGCCCGGCGGCGCGCCGTACACCGCGGTGGCGACCGCGGCCGACGACGTCGCGCTGATCGCCTTCACCTCGGGCACCACCGGCCGCCCCAAGGGGTGTCTGCACTTCCACCGCGATGTGCTCGCCATCGCGGACACCTTCTCGGCCCAGGTGCTGCGCCCGGTGCCTGACGATGTGTTCGCCGGCAGCCCGCCCCTGGGCTTCACCTTCGGCCTCGGCGGGCTGGTGGTCTTCCCCCTGCGGGCCGGTGCCTCGGCCCTGCTGGCCGACTGGGGCGGGCCCGGGCGGCTGCTCGGCGACATCGCGGCGCACCGGGTCTCGGTGCTGTTCACCGCGCCGACCGCCTACCGGGCGATGCTGCCCGAGCTCGCCGGGTACGACGTCTCGTCACTGCGCCGGTGCGTGTCGGCCGGTGAGAACCTGCCCGCCGCGACCTGGCAGTCCTGGTACGGGGCGACCGGCCTGCGGATCATCAACGGCATCGGCGCCACGGAGCTGCTGCACATCTTCATCTCGGCCGCCGACGACGCGATCCGGCCGGGCACGACGGGGCTCCCGGTGCCCGGTTTCCAGGCCCAGGTGGTGGGCGCGGACGGCACGCCGCTACCGGACGGCGAACCGGGCCTGCTCGCCGTCCGCGGACCGACCGGCTGCCGCTATCTCTCGGACGCCCGGCAGACGGAGTACGTACGCGGCGGCTGGAACATCACCGGCGACACCTATGTCCGCGAGCCCGACGGCTACTTCCGGTACGTGGCCCGCGCGGACGACATGATCATCTCGGCCGGCTACAACATCGCCGGCCCCGAGGTGGAGGAGGCCCTGCTGCGGCACCCCGACGTGACCGAGGCGGCGGTGGTCGGGCGGGCCGACGAGGACCGCGGACAGGTCGTCGTCGCCCATGTCGTACTGCGGGCCGGCGTCCCCCGGGACGAGGAGACCGTCGCCGCGCTGCGCACCTTCACCAAGGCCCGTATCGCGCCCTACAAATGCCCCCGCGAGATCGTCTTCCACACCGCGCTGCCCCGCACGCCCACGGGCAAGCTCCAGCGCTTCCGGCTGCGTACGCCCCCTCTAGAGTGACCCGGTGACCGACCAGCAAACACAGCGCACCCCACGGTCCCTGATCGTCACGTTCTACGGCGCCTACGGGCGCGGCGAGCCCGGCGCGGCGGGCGGGGCGGCCGCGCCGGTGCCGGTCGCCGCGCTGATCCGGCTGCTCGGCGTGCTGGACGTGGACCCGCCGTCGGTGCGCTCCGCGGTCTCCCGGCTCAAGCGGCGCGGGCTGCTGGTCCCCGGGCGCACGGATTCCGGGGCGGCCGCCTACGGGCTGTCCGACGCGGCCCGCCAGCTCCTGGAGGACGGCGACCGGCGGATCTTCGGCCGGCCGGCCGCGCGGCTGTCCGACGGCTGGGTGCTGGCCGTCTTCTCCGTCCCCGAGGAGGAACGGCACAAGCGGCATCTGCTCCGCTCCCGGCTGGCCCGGCTCGGCTTCGGCACGGCCGCACCCGGCGTGTGGATCGCCCCCGCGCAGCTCTACGAGGAGACCCGGCACACCCTGGAGCGGCTGCAACTGGCCCCGTACGTCGATCTGTTCACCGGCGCGCACGCCGGCTTCGCCCCCACGGCGGACGCGGTGGCGCGCTGGTGGGACCTGGACGCCGTCGCCGCGCAGTACCGCGCCTTCCTCGACGCGCAGGAGCCGGTGCTGCGCCGCTGGTCACGCCGGCGCACGGTGCCGCCCGAGGCGGCCTACCACGACTACATGCTGGCCCTGGACGCCTGGCGCCGTCTCCCCTACGCCGATCCCGGACTGCCCGCTCCGCTCCTGCCCGAGGGCTGGCCGGGCGGGCGCGCGGCGGAGGTGTTCGGCCGGCTGCACGACACCCTGCGGGCCGCGGGCGCCCACTGCGCGCGCGAGGCGACCGCCGCCGTGCCGTAGACCGCCGGAGCGCCCCTCAGCGGCGGCGCTGCTGGGCCCCCACCGCGACGGCCGGCCGCGGCCTGGCGGCGGCGATCACGGAGACCACGTCCTTGAACGAGCTGCACATCCGGGTGCCGGCGACCGCGGCGAGCTCGCCGAACGTGCCGACGCCGTAGGTCACCGCGACCGGCTCCATGCGCGCGGTGACCGCCATCCTCATGTCCCCCACGGTGTCCCCCACATACGCGCTCTGCCAGGGCGCGACGCCCAGCCGGCCGGCGGCCCGCAGCACCATCTCCGGGTGCGGTTTGCCGCGCCGGACCATGTCCTGGCCGATGACCGGACCGACCAGGTCACGGATGCCCATGACGTCGAGCAGCGCTTCGGCGCTGCGGGTGGTCTTGGACGTGGCGACGGCGAGTTCGACGCCGTGGGCGCGCAGTGCGGACAGGCCCGCGGTCACGCCGGGGAAGAGCAGCTGCGGCCCCTGGCACAGGACTTCGTAGGCGAACAGCTCGCGGTAGCGGGAGATGGCGGCCTGCACCCGGCCGTCGTCCTCGGGCTTGCCCAGCAGCCGGCCGAAGGCGGGGCCGGGCGGCTTGCCGATGGCGGCGGCCGCCTGCCGCGGGGTCACCGAACAGCCCTGCTCCGAGGCCACCTTGACCAGCAGCTTGCTGATCGCGGGAAGGGTGTTGGCCAGGGTGCCGTCGAGATCGAAGACGGCGGCCCGGATCGTGTCGACTCCGGCGCCCCGTGCGCCTCTCGCGGGACGTTCGGCGACTTCCGTTGCTACGCGCATGGCTGGAGACCTTTCCGGATTCCGATGTGGGGTGCGGGGGTTCGGGTGACGTTGCTGGCCCAGCTGGTTGAGCGGCCTGCGGTCGACGACTGGTAAAGGGCAGAGGCGGTCTCGCCATGGCGTACACGCTGTCCAAGGGCGGCACGCGACCGTCGCGGCGGCTGCAACGGAAGGGATCGTCCCGTTTACCGCCTTCGGAGATTTAAAAACCGCCTGCGCTGTTTGTCAATGTGCCTTTGTCACATCCTGACGGGTCGACAACACACCCCCATAGGGCCAGACTGGCCAGACACCGCCCGTACGCGCCCCCAGGACACCGGAATCCCGGGCGATCGTCAGCTTCGCGCCAGGGCGCACCAGTTCAGGCCATTCCCCCTGAGCATATCGAACCGCATGGTTGGTTTTCTATGTAGACTGCACTCAGCTCGAAGCCGTACTAGAGACGGGACGGACACCGTGCCCACCCAGCATCGCGCCATCCAGAGCCGCCAGGCACTCATCCGCTCGGCCGCAGAGACCTTCCTGGAGAAGGGGGTTCCCGCCGCGGGCATGGTCGAGATCAGCCGGCGGGCCAGACTGAGCAAGGGAGCCCTGTACTTCCACTTCACGTCCAAGGACGACCTCACCCTCGCGGTGCGGGACGCCGCGCTCGCCACCCTGCAGGAGATCGAGGACGGCTTCACCCGCTCCACGCAGCCGCTGGCCACCGCCGCGCAGGACTTCGCCGTCGCGCTGTTCGACCGGGTGGAGTCGGACGCGGTGCTGCGCGCCGGACTGCGTCTGCGCCCGGAGACCGCACCGGGCCTGGGCATCTACGCCCTGGAGCAGCGCTGGTACGCGCTCTTCCTCGACAAGGCGGTGACGTGCGGGACCGGCGAGCCCGGCCGGCCGACCGCGGCGAACGCGTCGGCCGCCGAGCCCCGGCGCACCGCCCAGCTGCTGACCTCGATCGTGGTGGGCCTGCTGCATCTGGGCGGTGAGGACGGGACGTGGTGGGACCGGGAGGCCGTGGTCGGCCTGTGGGGACTGCTGCCGGCCGCGCCGGGCGGGATCCCGGCCTCCGGCGTGCCGGCCGCGCAGCTGCCGGCGGCCGGCTGACCCACCCGGCCGTAAGGGCCGTGCGCCCCGCAACAGCAGCGCCGTACGCCCCACAAGGGCGCAGCGGCTCACCACTCGACCGGCGCGGCCCCGACATGCCGCCCCTGGGCGAGTGCGCGCGGCACCCGGGGCGCGCCGTCGTCCGCATGCCGCCTCGACCGTCGCGAACTCCCGCCGTACGCACGGGTGGTGGACGAGCCGTACGCACGTGGCCGTACACGCAACGGCGCGCACATTCAATACCGCTCGGTTGGCTTCCTTATGATGCCGAAGGAGACTGCGCCGCCATGGCAGCGGATCGCACTCGGCACAACTCCACGAGAGTACGGAGGCTGATCGGTGGTCAAGCAGGAACGTGCAGTGCGCACCCGGCGCGCGGTCCTCGAAGCCGCGGCCCATGTCATCGGCACCCGGGGGTACCAGGCCGCCACGATGGCCGAGATCATCCAGCGTGCCGGGGTCACCAAAGGAGCCGTGTACTTCCACTTCACCTCCAAGGGCGCACTGGCCCGTGCGGTCATCACCGAGCAGACCGACCCCTTCCTTCCGCAGGTCAGCGAGTCGCGGCTGCAGGACGCCATCGACTTCACCCACCAGGTGGCGCTGGCACTGCGCAGCGACCCGCTGCTGCAGGCCGGCACCCGTATCGCGGTCGAGACGACGTTCAGCGAGGAGCCCCTGGCGCCCTATCAGGCCTGGACCGACATCATCACCACGATGTTCAGCGGAGCCCGGGACAACGGGGAGCTGCTGCCCGGTGTGGCGCCGGACCGGGCGGCCGAGTTCTTCGTCGCCGCCTATATGGGCGTGCAGTTGTTCTCGCGCGCCGCGACCAACCGGGCCGATCTCCCCGAACGCGTCACGGCGTTGTGGAAGCACACCCTGCCGGGCTTGGCGTCGCCCGGCGCGATGAGCCATCTCGACCCGCACGGCCGCGCGGCGCGGGTCTCCGTCTGACGCCGCCGCCCCGCGCAGATGGCGGGGTAACGACCCTTGCACTAGAAAACAAACCACATGGTCCGTATCTTGGGGCCGCGGGGGGCCGCCAGCGAGGCTCAGCCCATGTGGGCGCTGAGAGTCACACTTCAGAGAGGACACCTATGGCCAGCGCCACCCTCATGCCGTCATCCCCGGAGCAACGCCACTACGGCAGAGGCCCGTTCGCCGAAGGAAACCGTTCGTCCACCATGACCGCCACCGCGCCCCATGGGTACGTCCACCGCGGCGCGGTGTCCGAGGTGTTCCTGACCAACTGGCAGCGCGGCGTCGCCGGCGGCTGGGTGGTGAGCGCCCAGTGGCCCCGCACTCACGGCTGCCACGGTCCGCTCGACGGTCTGCACGACCCGCTGCTGCTGATCGAGACCATGCGGCAGGCCGGGATACTGCTCAGCCATGTCGCGCACCGCGTACCGCTCGACCACCCGGTCATCTGGCAGCGGCTGCGCTACGACCTCGCACCGCAGGCGCTGCGCGCCGTCGACGAGCCGGCCGAGGTGGAGCTGTACATCACCGACCACGACGTGGTGCGCCGCGGCAAGCGGCTGGTCAGCGCCCGCCAGGAGTTCCGGGTGCGGTGCGACGGCGCCGAACTGGCCACCGCGACGCTCGACTACTCGTGTCACAGCCCGGCCGTCTACCGCCGGCTGCGCGGCAAGTACAGCGATCTGACGCTCACCAACGCCCGCCGGCTGCCGCTGCCCGAGCCCGTCGCCCCGCACCTGGTCGCCCGGGACCGCGAGCGCGATGTGGTGCTCTCCCCCACCGGCCGGCCCGGCCGCTGGCAGCTGCGGGTGGACACCTCCCACCCGGTGCTCTTCGACCACCCCGTCGACCACGCCCCCGGCATGCTGATGATCGAGGCCGCCCGGCAGGCCGCGCAGGCGTCGACCCCCGGGGTCACGCTGCCGGTCGGGATGGAGTGCACCTTCGAGCGGTACGCCGAACTGGACGCGCCGTGCTGGGTGCGGGCGCGGACGACGGGGCCGGCCGCGGCGCGGTCCGAGGACGGCCGCAGTCAGGTCGAGGTCGACGTGGAACAGCACGGCAAGACGGTGATCACCGCACGCGTCACCAGCGCACCGATACCCTGACGGGCCGTCAGCACGCTGGCGCTGACGGTCCGTCACTGACGGTCCGCCACTGACGGGCGTCACCGAAGGCTCATGACGCCCCCGCATACGGCCCCGCCCCGCTGCTCGTGCCTCCCCGTCACCGCAGCGTGAGGCGGGGCTTCGGCGCGTCGGTGCGTCCGGTGGGCGGGGTGCGGCTGCCCGCCTGGTAGGGCAGCGGCCACGGGGCGCCCGGGCCTGCGTACCCCTGCTCGGCGGCGGCGTGCAGCGTCCAGTGCGGGTCGTACAGATGCGGTCGGGCCAGCGCGCACAGGTCCGTACGCCCGGCGAGCACCAGGGAGTTGACGTCGTCCCAGGAGGAGATGGCGCCGACCGCGATGACCGGCACACCGAGGGTGTTGCGGATGCGGTCCGCGAACGGCGTCTGGTACGAGCGGCCGAAGTCCGGGCGCTCGTCGGGTACGACCTGCCCGGTGGAGACGTCGATGGCGTCGGCGCCGTGCTCGGCGAAGGCCGCCGCCATGGCCACGGCGTCCTCGGCGGTGGTGCCGCCCTCGGCCCAGTCGGTGGCGGAGATGCGGACCGTCATCGGCTTGTCGTCCGGCCACAGTGCGCGCACCGCGTCGAAGACCTCAAGGGGGAAGCGCAGACGGCGGGAGAGGGAACCTCCGTAGGCGTCGGTGCGTTGATTGGTCAGCGGGGAGAGGAATCCGGACAGCAGATAGCCGTGGGCGCAGTGCAGTTCGAGCAGGTCGAAGCCGCAGTCGACGGCCCGTCGCGCGGCCGCGGTGAACTCCCCCCGTATCGCGGCGAGTTCGCGCGCGGTCAGCTCGTGGGGGCGCTGGCTGCCGGGCTTGTACGGAAGGGGGGATGCCGCGACGAGAGGCCAGTTGCCGTCATCGAGCGGCTCGTCGATGCCGTCCCACATCAGCTTTGTGGAGCCCTTGCGGCCGGAGTGGCCGAGCTGGAGGCCGATCGCGGTGCCGGGCGCCTGGGTGTGCACGAAGTCGGTGACGCGGCGCCAGGCCGCGGCCTGCTGCGGGGTGTAGAGCCCGGCGCAGCCCGGTGTGATCCGGCCTTGTTCGCTGACGCACACCATCTCGGTCATCACCAGGCCCGCCCCGCCCAGGGCGCGGGCGCCCAGATGGACGAGGTGGAAGTCCCCGGGGACGCCGTCCTGCGCGGAGTACATGTCCATGGGCGAGACGACGACGCGGTTGCGCAGGGTCAGTTGGCGCAGCCGGAAGGGCGTGAACATCGGTGGTGTGCCGGCCGGGGTGCCCGCCTCGCCCTCGACGGCCGCGACGAACCGGGGGTCGCGCAGCCGCAGGTTGTCGTGGGTGACACGGCGGCTGCGGGTGAGGAGGTTGAAGGCGAACTGGCGGGGCGGCTGGTCGACGTAGGTGGCCAGCTCCTCGAACCAGGCGAGGCTGGCGCGGGCGGCGCGCTGGGTGGAGGCGACGACGGGGCGGCGCTCCGCCTCGTACGCGGCCAGCGCTCCGGCGGTGTCGGGCTGCTCCTGGAGGCAGGCGGCCAGCGCCAGGGCGTCCTCGACGGCGAGCTTGGTGCCGGAGCCGATGGAGAAGTGCGCGGTGTGCGCGGCATCGCCGAGCAGCACCGTATTGCCGTGTGACCAGTGGTCGTTGACGACAGTGCGAAAGGCGGTCCAGCTGGAGTTGTTGGAGTGCAGCGACCGGCCGCGCAGTGCGTCGGTGAAGGTCTTGGCGCACCATTCGGCGGACCCGCGCTCGTCACAGCGGTGGAGCCCGGCCGCCCGCCAGACCTCCTCGCGCATCTCGACGATGACGGTGCTGTCGCCCGGTGAATAGGGGTAGGCGTGCAGTTGGGCGACGCCGTGCTCGGTCTCGGCGATCTCGAAGCGGAAGGCGTCGAAGGCGAAGTCGGCGGCGAGCCAGATGTAGCGGCAGCGGTGGGTGGTCAGCCGCGGCCGGAAGGCGTCGGCGTGCGCGGTGCGGGTCGCGCTGTGCACCCCGTCGGCGGCGATGACCAGGTCGTAGTCGCCGGCCAGCGCGGCGGCGGGTGGCGCCTCGGTACGAAAGCGCAGCTCGACGCCGAGGTCGCGGCAGCGCCGGTGGAGTACGGCCAGCAGCCGGCGCCGCCCAAGGGCCGCGAAGCCGTGCCCGCCGGAGGTGAGGGTCCGGCCCCGGTGCACGATGTCGATGTCGTCCCAGCGCACGAACTCCGCCTGGAGTGCGCGGTAGACCTCGGGGTCGGCGTGCTCGATGCCGCCGAGGGTCTCGTCGGAGAGCACGACGCCGAAGCCGAAGGTGTCGTCGGGGGCGTTGCGCTCCCATACGGTGATCTCACGGGTGGGGTCGAGGCGTTTGAGGAGGGCCGCGGCGTACAGCCCGCCCGGTCCACCGCCGATGACGGCGACCCGCATGGCTATTTCCCCTGCCACTTGGGCGTCCGCTTCTCCGTGAACGCGGCGTGGAACTCCGCGTAGTCGGCGCTGTTCATCAGCAGTGCCTGGGTGGCGGCGTCCATCTCCACGGCGGCGGCCAGCGGCATGTCGAGCTCGGCGGTGAGCAGCGCCTTCGTCTGGGCGTGCGCCAGCGCGGGCCCCTCGGCGAGCCGCCGGGCGAGCGCGGCGGCCGCCTCGTCGGCATGGCCCTCCTCGGCCAACTCGCTGATCAGACCGATCCGTTCGGCCTCCGGCGCGCGTACCGCGTCGCCGAGCATCAGCAGCCGGGTGGCGTGGCCCAGCCCGATGACGCGGGGCAGCAGATAGGCCGCGCCCATGTCGCCGCCGGAGAGGCCGACCCGGGTGAAGAGGAAGGCGAAGCGGGCGGACGGGTCGGCGACGCGGAAGTCCGCGGCCAGCGCGAGCACGGCGCCGGCGCCGGCCGCGACGCCGTGCACGGCCGCGACCACCGGGAACGGGCACTCCCGCAGCGCCCGTACGACCTGGCCGGTCATCCGGTTGAAGTCCAGCAGCTGTGCGGTGTCCATCCCCAACGTGGCGCCGATGATCTCTTCGACATCGCCGCCGGAGCAGAAGCCGCGGCCCTCCCCGGCGAGCACGAGGGCGCGCACGGAGCGTTCCCTGGAGAGCTCCGCCAGCAGGTCGCGGAGGTCGGCGTAGGCCTCGAAGGTGAGCGCATTGAGCTTCTGCGGGCGTGCCAGGGTGACCGTGGCGATCCCGTCGTCCCTGGTCACGCGGATGTGCTGCCAGGAATCTGTGCTGCGGGCGGATCCTGCGAACGGGCTCATCTAACTGCCTGCCCCCTTTGGCGGGTCGGCCGGTGGATGCTCTTCCGGATGCCCTTCGAAGTTATCACCGTCCTGTGACCACCGTCACGATGGCGCAATACGCCGCCGCTCCGGACGCCGCGGGACGAAGGTCCCTTCCGCCGGATGGCTCAAGTCCCTACGGGCCCGGCCACTCGCCTCTGCCGCGGTCGCCGCCGCGGTTCCTACGGTGGAGGTGTCCGATCTGGCCGTCGGGCGGCCGACCGCCCCCGTGAACGGAACGAGCGGCTCATGCTGGCACCCCCCACCCCCACGACCTGGCACATCGTGCTGCCCCGGGGCGCGACCGCGGTGCCCATCGCACGGGCGATGGTCCGCTGCGCCCTGCAGGACCTGCGGGCCACGGCCGACCGCACCACCGCCCAGCTGCTGACCGCCGAGCTGGTGGCCAACGCCCTCAGACACACCCGTGCCGCGGACCCCGTCGAGCTGGTGGTGGAGCTGGGGGCCGCGGGCTGCCGGGTGGAGGTGCACGACGGCGATCCGGTGCTCGTCGAGGGGCTCGGCGGGCCCCCGCCGGCCCCGCAGTCTCCCCCGCAGCCGCCGCCCGCCGGTGACGCGGGCGAGCGCACCGCCCCGGGCCGCGCCGCCCACGGCCGCGGTCTGCTGCTGGTCCGGTCCCTCAGCTCCGCGTCCGGCTGTCAGCCGACGCCGCGCGGCAAGGCCGTCTGGTTCATCCTTCCCGAGCTGCGGAAACCGCGCCGACGCCGCTGACGTCCTGGTCGGCGCCCTGCTCCGTGCCCGACCCGAGCCGCGAATGGCGCCGCCCGTAGAGCGCGTAGACCAGCGCGCCGGCGGCCAGGAACCCGGCGAACTGCAGCCAGGTGGCCGGGCCGGTCCCGTACATCAGGTAGAGGCAGAAGCCGATGCCGAGCAGCGGGCTCGCGGGGAAGAGCGGGACGCGGAAGCGGCGCGGCAGATCGGGGCGGGTGCGGCGGAGCACCATCACACTGAGGTTGACCACCGCCATGACTGCCAGCGTCCCCAGGGTGCTGAGGTTCATCACCACGTCCAGCGGGACCACCGCGGCCGGCACGGCGAAGACGACCGCGACGATCCAGGTGTTGGCGACGGGCGTGGACGTACGGGGCGAGATCCGCTCGAAGATCCGCGGGATCAGCCCGTCCCGCGACATCGACATCAGGATGCGGGTCTGGCCGTACATCACCGCGAGGACGACGGACGCGATGGCGACGACCGCGCCGAAGGCGATCACCCCGCCGCCGAGCGTCGAGTCGGTGACCCGGTTGACGATCAGCGACAGCGCGGCGGGCCGGCCGGCGACCTGGTCGGAGGAGAGCGCGCCGATGGCGGCGAGCGCGACCAGGCAGTACAGCACGGTGACCACACCGATGCAGATCATGATCGCGACGGGGATGTTGCGCCGCGGGTTCTTCACCTCTTCGCCGGCCGTGGTGATCGCGTCGAAGCCGATGTACGAGAAGAACGCGAGCGAGGCGCCGGAGGTGATCCCGGCGATGCCCTCGGGGGCGAACGGCGCGAGGTTGCCGGCCCGGAACGCGCTGAACCCGATCGCGCAGAACAGCACCAGGATCGCGAGCTTCAGCACCGCCATCGCGGCGGTCGCCCGGGCGCTCTCCCGGATGCCGCGGACCAGCAGCAGGGCAGCGAGCAGCATCACGACGACGGCCGGGACGTTGACGATGCCGCCGTCACCGGGCGGGCTGGAGAGCGCGGCCGGCAGCTGCCAGCCGATCAGGCTGCCCAGCAGCTCGTTGAGGTACTGGCCCCAGCCGACGGCGACCGCCGAGACCGAGATGCCGTATTCGAGCAGCAGGCACCAGCCGACGAGGAAGGCGGTGCGCTCGCCGAGGGTGGCGTAGGCGTAGGAGTACGAGCTGCCGGACACCGGTATCGCGCCGCCCAGCTCCGCGAAGGAGAAGGCGGTGAAGACGCAGGTGACGGCCGCCAGCACGAAGGACAGGATGACGGCGGGGCCGGACTCGGCCACGGTGTCGGACAGGCCGACGAAGATGCCGGTTCCGACGATGGCGCCGACACCGAAGCACACGAGCTGGAAGAGCCCCATGCTGCGCTGGAGGCCGTTGCCTTCGAGGTCGGCGCCTGATTCGGCGACGAGGAGGTCAGGGGACTTGATGCGCAGTCCGGACGGCCCTGAGGGACTCATGGGGGTGGTTCTCTCTCTGGTGGTGCGGTGCGCGCGGCGGGGTGGGCCACACACGGAAGCGGGGTCCGGACCGGTGGGTCCGAACCCCGCGAGCGGCTCGATGGTAGCCGCTGGGACTGCATGATCGCCCGTCGAGACGTATGACTATGCAGTGTGATTTTTCGTACCATCCCGCGCTCCGTGCCGGATGGGGCCGCCGTTCAGCGGGCGAGCGTCGCGACCAGCACCGCCTTGATGGTGTGCATACGGTTCTCCGCCTCGTCGAAGACGACGGAGTGCGCGGACTCGAAGACCTCGTCGGTGACCTCCAGCGACGACAGGCCGTGCCGGGCGTGGATCTCCCGGCCGACCGCCGTGCCCAGGTCGTGGTACGCGGGCAGGCAGTGCAGGAACTTCACCGCCGGCTTGCCGGTGGCGCGCAGCACCTCCATCGTCACCGCGTACGGGGCGAGCAGCGCGATCCGCTCGTCCCACACCTCCTTGGGCTCCCCCATGGAGACCCAGACGTCGGTGGCGACGAAGTCCGCGCCGCGCACGCCCTCGGCGACGTCCTCGGTGAGCGTGATCCGGGCGCCGCTGGTCCCGGCGAGCTCGTGCGCCCGGTCGATGACCGGCTGCTCGGGCCACAGCTGCCGGGGCGCCACGATCCGCACGTCCATGCCGAGCAGGGCACCCGTGACGAGGTAGGAGTTGCCCATGTTGTTGCGGGCGTCGCCGAGGTAGGCGAAGGCGGTCTCCTCCAGGGGGCGTCCCCCGCCGTGCTCGACCATGGTCAGGACGTCGGCGAGCATCTGGGTCGGGTGCCAGTCGTCGGTCAGCCCGTTGAAGACCGGCACACCGGCGTACGCGGCCAGCTCCTCGACGTCGGACTGCCGGCTGCCGCGGAACTCGATCCCGTCGAACATCCTGCCCAGGACCCGGGCGGTGTCCTTGACCGACTCCTTGTGCCCGATCTGCGAGCCGGCGGGGTCGAGGTAGGTGGTCGAGGCGCCCTGGTCGGCGGCCGCGACCTCGAAGGAGCAGCGGGTCCTGGTCGAGGTCTTCTCGAAGATCAGGGCGATGTTCCTGCCCTGGAGGCGGGCGACCTCGGTGCCGGCGCGCTTGGCCGCTTTGAGCTCGGCCGCCAGGTCGATCAGTCGGCGGAACTCCTCGGCGCTGAAGTCCAGCTCCTTGAGGAAGTGGCGGCCCCTGAGGTCTATCGCCATGGGTGGGCTCCTGGTTCGCGGCGGTCGGGACGGGGTGTGTACGGAGACATGACGGGGCCGCACGACCCCGCACCCTGGAAGTATATACAAGGCTCCGTATCTATATACGGCAGCTCCCGCGTACCCGGCTGTCACCCTCAGGCTGCCCCGGGCACCGCGTCCCGCGCCACCGGGCAGCTCATACAGCGCGGGCCGCCCCGGCCCCGCCCCAGCTCACTGCCCGGAATCGTGATCACCTCGATGCCGCGCTTGCGCAGAAAGGTGTTCGTGGTGACGTTGCGCTCGTAGGCCACCACCACGCCCGGCTCGACCGCCAGCACATTGCATCCGTCGTCCCACTGCTCGCGCTCCGCGGAGTGCACGTCCTGCGTCGCGGTCAGCACCCGGATGTCGGACAGCCCCAGCGAGGCCGCTATGGCGCGGTGCATATGCTCCGGCGGATGGTCGGTGACCTTGAGGTCCTGGTCGCCCGAGCCCGGCTCGATGGTGTACGAGCGGAGCATGCCGAGCCCCTCGTACTGGGTGAAGGTATCCCCGTCGATCATGGTCATGACGGTGTCCAGGTGCATGAACGCCCGGCGCTTGGGCATGTCGAGCGCCACGATCGTGCGCGCGGAGCCGGCCGCGAACAGCCCGCGCGCCAGCAGTTCGACGGCCTGCGGGGTGGTCCGCTCGCTCATCCCGATCAGCACCGCGCCGCTGCCCAGCACCAGGACGTCGCCGCCCTCGATGGTCGAGGGGAAGTCCGCCTGCCCCTCCGACCAGACGTGGAAGCCCTCGCCGCGGAAGAGCGGGTGGTGGCGGTAGATCGCCTCGTAGTGCACCGTCTCGCGCTGCCGGGCCGGCCAGCGCATCGAGTTGATCGACACCCCGTCGTAGATCCAGGCGGAGGTGTCGCGGGTGAAGAGGTGGTTGGGCAACGGCCCCAGCAGGAAGTCGTCCAGGTCCATCACATGGAAGCGGACCGAGGTCGGCTCCGGATGGCGCTCCAGGAACTCACGCTTGGTCATGCCGCCCACCAGCGCCTCGACGAGCTCCGGCACCGGCAGCTCGTCGAATGCCGCACGCAGATGGTCGGTGGCCAGCGGCCCGTACTCCTTCTCGTCGAAGACCCGGTCCAGGATCAGCGTCCGCGCCTCGGGGATCTGCAGGCTCTCGGCCAGCAGATCCCCGAAGAGGTGCACCTCCACACCGCGGTCGCGCAGCACATCCGCGAAACCGTCGTGCTCGGCCCGCGCCCGGCGCACCCACAGCACGTCGTCGAAGAGCAAGGCGTCCTTGTTCGACGGCGTGAGCCGCTTCAGCTCCAGATCGGGGCGATGCAGGATGACCCGGCGCAGCCGCCCGGCCTCGGAGTCAACATGGAATCCCATCCATCCATCTTGGCCGCTTCCGGGGCGCTGGGAAGGGAGTCGGGCGATGTCGCGGGGCACCGTCGCACCGGGCGGCGCCGACGGCGTGCGGCAGGGGCGCAGGACGAGGGAGGGGGAGAGGGGGCGGCGATCGCCCTCCCTCCCGCTCCGGTACGCCTACAGCCGCGGGTCCACCGGCTCCGACTCCAGCGCCAGCACCGCGAAGACCGCCTCGTGCACCCGCCACAGCGGTTCGCCCTCCGCCAACCGGTCGAGCGCCTCCAGGCCGAGCGCGTACTCCCGCAGGGCCAGCGAGCGCTTGTGGCCCAGATGGCGTATGCGCAGCCGCCTGAGGTTCTCCGGGCGGGTGTACTCCGGCCCGTAGATGATCCGCAGGTACTCGCGGCCACGGCACTTGACGCCCGGCTGTACGAGCCGCCCGTCGGCCTGCCGTATCAGCGCCTGGACCGGCTTGACCACCATGCCCTCACCGCCGGCCGCGGTCAGATCCAGCCACCACTGGACGCCGGCCGCGACCGACGCCTCGTCCTCGGTGTCGACGAGGATCCGCCGGGTCGTGGCGAGCAGCCCCGGCCGGTCCGGCGCACCACCGCCCGCCGCCGCGCCGTCGGGCGAGCGCACCGCGCTCTCGGCCGCGATGATCCGGTCGATCAGCGCCAGCTGCTCGGTGTGCGGCAGCCCCGCGAGGCTGCGCCCCTGCACCGCGAGGATCTGGAACGGCGCGAGCCGAACGCCGTCCAGCTCCCCGAGCCCACCGGGCAGCGCCGCCCCGGCAGCTGCCGCACCGCCGTCCGCCGGGGCCGGCCCGTCCGCTGCGCCGGCCGGCCCCTCGGCCGTCGCGTCGGCCGTCGCGTCAGCCGTACCGACGCGCCAGCAGTAGCGCCGGTACGCCTCGGTGAACGCCGCGGCGTCCGCGGCCCGTTCGCGCTGCCGGTCGATCAGCGGCGCCACCTCGACACCGCGGGCGGCCGCCGCCTCCAGCGCGCCGAGCACGCCCGGGAAGGCCGCCCCGGCCGCCGCGCCGACCGCGGCGTACTGCTTGCGCAGCAGACCCGCCGCCTTCAGGGACCACGGCATCAACTCCGCGTCCAGCAGCAGCCAGTCCGTCTCCAGCTCCGCCCAGAGACCGGCCTCCTCGACACACGCCCGGACCCGCCCCAGGATCCGCTCGGTCGTCTCCGGGTCGTCGAAGAACGGGCGTCCGGTGCGGGTGTACAGGGCACCCGATGTCCCCTCCAGCACACCGAAGCGCTCACCCGCCACGGCCTCGTCGCGGCACACCAGCACCACCGCGCGGGACCCCATGTGCTTCTCCTCGCACACCACTTCCCGTACGCCGTCCGCCCGGTATCCGGCGAACGCCTCCGCGGGGTGCTCCAAGTAGCCCTCGCCCTCGGCCCCGTCGCCTACCTCCTGCGTCGAGGTCGCGCAGGGCGCCATGGTCGGCGGGAGGTACGGCAGCAGCCTCGGGTCGATCGCGAAGCGGCTCATCACCTCCAGCGCGGCCGCGGCGTTCTCCTCCTTCACCGCGAGCCGGCCCATGTAACGGGTCTCCACGATCCGCCGGCCGGCCACGTCGTTCAGGTCGAGGGGCCGCCCGTCCGCCCCGCCCGGCGCCTCCGTGGCGAGCGGCTTCGCGGGCTCGTACCAGACCCGCTCCGCCGGTACGTCCACCAGCTCCCGCTCCGGCCAGCGCAGCGCCGTCATCGTGCCACCGAATACACAGCCGGTGTCCAGGCAGATGGTGTTGTTGAGCCAAGTAGCCCGCGGGGTGGGCGTGTGGCCGTAGACGACCGCGGCGCGGCCGCGGTAGTCCTCGGCCCACGGGTAGCGCACCGGCAGGCCGAACTCGTCGGTCTCACCGGTCGTGTCGCCGTACAGCGCGAAGGACCGCACCCGGCCCGACGTCCGGCCGTGGTACTTCTCCGGCAGCCCGGCGTGGCACACCACCAGCCCGCCGCCGTCCAGAACGTAGTGGCTGACCAGGCCCTGGATGAACTCCCCGACCTCGGCGCGGAAGGCGTCATCCTCCTTGTCCAGCTGCTCGATGGTCTCGGCGAGTCCGTGGGTGTGCTGGACCTTGCGGCCCTTGAGGTAGCGGCCGAGCTTGTTCTCGTGGTTTCCCGGCACACACAGCGCGTGCCCGGCCCCCACCATGCCCATCACCAGGCGCAGCACTCCGGGGCTGTCCGGTCCGCGGTCGACGAGATCACCGACGAAGACGGCGGTACGGCCCTCCGGGTGCGTCGCGCCGACGGCCCTGCCGAGCTCGTCGCGCTCCAGTGCATAGCCGAGGCGGCCGAGCAGCGTCTCCAGCTCGGAACGGCAGCCGTGGATGTCGCCGACGATGTCGAACGGCCCGCTGAGATGGCGCAGATCGTTGAACCGCCGTTCCGTGACGATCTCGACGGACTCCACCTCCGCCTGGCCGCGCAGGACATGTACCTTGCGGAACCCCTCGCGCTCCAAGTGCCGCAGAGAACGGCGCAGTTCGCGCTGATGGCGCTGGATGACGCGGCGCGGCAGCCCGGCCCGGTCGGCCCGCGCCGCGTTGCGCTCGGCGCAGACCTGCTCGGGCACGTCCAGCACGATCGCCACCGGCAGTACGTCATGCTCCCGGGCCAGCCGCACCAGCTGGGCCCTCGCCTCGGACTGCACGTTGGTGGCGTCGACAACGGTCAGCCGCCCGGCGGCGAGCCGCTTGCCTGCGATGAAGTGCAGCAGGTCGAACGCATCGGAGCTCGCGCTCTGGTCGTTCTCGTCATCGCTGACCAGCCCCCGGCAGAAGTCCGAGGAGATCACCTCGGTCGGCTTGAAGTGCCGGGCGGCAAAGGTGGACTTCCCGGAACCGGTGGCCCCGATCAGCACCACCAGCGAGAGATCGGGCACACCGAGCGTGCGCCGCCCCGCCTCACGCGCGTCCCCGCGCCCATGCTCTTCACCGTCCTGGAACTCCGTACGCTCCACGCCCGTCATGCCACGACCTCCTTCCCGCTCACCGGACTGTCCTTTCCCCTACCGCTGCTTGCACTGTCGCCGTTCACCTTGTCGCTGCTCGCCCTGTCACTGCTCGCCCTGCCGGTGCTCGCGCCGCTGCTGCTGCTCACGCCGCGGCTGCTGCTCGCGCCGCCGCTGCTCGAACTGCCGCTGTCCTCCCCGGACATACGGAAGTGCGCGAGCTGGGTGGGCGGGCCCACCTCCGGGTCGTCCGGCCCCACCGGACGGAAGGCCACCTCGTAGCCGTGCCGCGCGGCGACCTCCCGCGCCCACTGCCGGAACTCCTCCCGTGTCCACTCGAAGCGATGGTCCGCATGCCGTACGTGCCCCGCCGGCAGCGACTCCCAGCGCACGTTGTACTCGACGTTCGGTGTCGTCACCACGACCGTCCGCGGCCTGGCCGACCCGAACACCGCGTACTCCAGGGCGGGCAGCCGCGCCGGATCGACATGCTCGACGACCTCGCTCAGCACCGCCGCGTCATACCCCTTCAGCCTGCTGTCCGTGTACGCCAGCGACCCCTGGACGAGCCGTACGCGCCCCGCCTGCCGCTCGGGCATCCGGTCCAGCCGCAGCCGACGCCGCGCCTCGTGCAGCGCCCGCATCGACACATCCACACCGACGATCTCGGTGAACTGCCCCTCCTTGAGCAACGCACCGACCAGCTGGCCCTGTCCACACCCCAGATCGAGCACCCGAGCCGTCTGCTCCGAACGCAGCACGGTGAGAATCGCCTCCCGCCGCTGTACGGCGAGCGGCACCGGCTTCTCCTCGGTATCCGCCTCCTCGTCCACCGCATTGTCGATCTCCTCGGCCGCCACGCCGTCCGACTCGGCCAGCCGCTCCAGCTCCAGCCGCTCCATCGCCTGGCGGGTCAGTGACCACCGCCGCGCGAGGTAGCGGCCGACGATCAGCCGCTGCTCCGGGTGCTCCTCCAGCCACCCCTCGCCGGCCCGCAGCAGCTTGTCGACCTCATCCGGCGCGACCCAGTAGTGCTTGGCGTCATCCAGCACCGGCAGCAGCACATACAGATGCCGCAGCGCCTCGGCGAGCGTGCGCTCCCCTTCCAGAACGAGCCGTACGTAGCGGGAATCGCCCCACTCCGGGAACGTCTCGTCCAGCGGCACCGGCTCGGCCAGCACCGTCCAGCCAAGCGGCCGGAACAGCTCGCGCACCAGCTCCGCACCACCCCGGGCGGGCAGCACCGGCACCTCAATACGCAACGGCAGCGCCCGCGCCACCAGCTCGGGCCGCGCCGCGCACTGCCCCTTCATCGCGCTCGCGAAGACGCTCTGCAGCGCCACCGCCAGCAGCGAGGAGGCCGCGTACGGCCGGTCGTTCACATACTGCCCGAGCGCCGAATCCGGCGCCCCGCCGCGGCCCTTCCCCCGGCCCCGGCGAACCAGGGCGATGGGATCGACCTCCAGCAGCAGTGCGGCCGTACACCGCTCCGCGTCCGCCTCCGGGTAGAGGACGTGTGCGGTGCCGTGCGACGTCGAGAACTGCTGCGACTTGTCAGGATGCTTGTGCAGCAGAAACCCGAGGTCGGTCGCGGGACGGTCGGCGCTGCCGGTGGTGGATATCGTCAGGAACACGCGTCCGAGTATCGCCGCACATCACCCCCGCTCCCCAACGGTTTTCCGACAGCACCACCCGACGACACACACCACCCATCACCACTACCAGCCGACCCCGCACACCTCACCCCACCTCACCTCGGCCCACCTCAGCCCACCTCAGCCCACCTCAGCAAAGGTCAGGTCAGATCACCTCAGCAGCAGCCCCCTCAGCACAGGTCGGCTCAGCACAGGTCAGCTCGGCGCAGGGCCCCTCACCACAGGTCACCTCAGCTCAGCTCAGCTCAGCTCAGCTGCGATTGCACCTCCGTCGAGATCAGCTCAAGGTGGTCCAGATCATCAAGGTCCAGTATCTGCAGGTAGATACGGGAGCTGCCGATGGCGGCATAGCGTGCGATCTTGTCGACGACCTCGGCGGGTGAGCCCGCCAGGCCGTTGGCCTTCAGTTCGTCCACGTTCCGCCCTATGGCCGCGGCCCGTCGCGCCACCTCGGCATCGTCCCTGCCGACACAGGCCACCAGGGCGTTGGAGTACACCAGCTCATCGCCCTTCCGCCCGACGGCTTCGGCGGCCGCCCGCACCCGTCCGAACTGGCGCTCACTGTCTTCGAGCGAGGCGAAGGGAATGTTGAACTCATCGGCGTACTGCGCCGCCAGCCGCGGCGTACGCGTCGCACCGTGTCCACCGATCAGCACCGGCACCTTGCCCTGAGCGGGCTTGGGCAGCGCGGGCGACTTCTCCAGCTGGTAGTAGGTCCCTTCGTAGCTGAACTCCTTTCCTGCCTCCGTGGCCCACAGGCCGGTGATGATCGCTAGCTGCTCCTCCAGTCGCGCGAACTTCTCCTTGGGGAACGGGATGCCGTAGGCCTTGTGCTCCTCCTCGAACCAGCCCGCGCCGAGGCCGAGTTCCACCCTGCCGCCGGACATCTGGTCGACCTGCGCCACCTGGATGGCCAGGACCCCCGGGAGCCGGAAGGTGCCTGCCGTCATCAGCGTGCCGAGCCGGATGCGCCGGGTCTCGCGGGCCAGACCGGCCAGTGTGATCCAGGCGTCCGTCGGGCCGGGCAGCCCGTCGACGTTGCCCATGCTCAGGTAGTGGTCGGACCGGAAGAACGCGTCGAAGCCGAGATCCTCGGTCGCCTTGGCGACCTTCAGAAGCGTGTCGTAGGAAGCCCCCTGCTGGGGCTCGGTGAAGATTCGTAGGTCCATACCTCCATCCTGCACACCGAGCGGCAGACCAACCGTCAGGGTGTGTCGATGTACAAGTAGCGGTGCCAGGTCGGATCAGAGCCGGTCAGGACCGGATGAGTTCGCGTCATCCTTGGGCGCCGGGTGGCATCAGCATGTCGGTGTCGACCCCAGCTCGTGGGCCGGGGGTGCAAGGGCGCGAAGGAACGACGGCAGTGGCAGATGCGGCAGTGGCAGTGGCAGATGCGGCGGTGCCAGCTGCGGCAGTGGCTGGTGAATGAGACAGGCGCAAGGTGGCAGTGGCGGCAGCCGCGGTGGCGGTGGCGACGGCGGCAGCCGCGGTGGCGGGGCGGGACACCTGCGATGGCGGGCGCCTGCGAGGGGTGGGCACCTGCGATGGTGGGCGGTGGCAGCCGCCGTGGCGGTCGCAGTGGGAGGGCGAGCGCGACGGAGGGCGTACGGTCCCGTGCAAGGGACGTGACATCGTGCCGTTGACGTGTGGGGCGTGACCGCTTTCGGGCCCTTCCGGGCTGTGGTCGGGCGCAGCGCCGCCCGGGGCGTTCGTCCCGCGTAACGCGACCGGAGTGGTGCTGTGCCTGCGCTCCTACCTTGTCGCTGTGTTGCTGCGCCGCTCTCTTGCTCTGTGGCTCTATTGCTCTCTTGCTCTGTGGCCCTCTTGCTCTGTGGCTCTGTGGCCCTGTGGCCCTGTGGCTCTCTTGCGGTCTTGCTGTGTTGCTGGCGTGCCCTGTTGTCGTGTTGCCCTATTGCCGTTGCGCTCTGCTGCTCTGCGGCTCGTGGTGCCTCGCGGCTCTCACGGTGTCGTGCTTCCTTGCTTTCTTACTTCCTTACTTCCTTGCCTTCGTGGGCCTCTTAGCCTCTTGGCCCTCTTGCGTTGTTTCCCTATCTCCTTCTTGCTCTCTTGTCCGGTCTGGCCTCAGGCCGGGTTCCGGTCGCGTACCTCCAGCTTCTCCAGGATTCCGGCGACGCGGTCTCTCGACTCGTCGACCGTGTCCATCGCCTCGACGCAGGTCCAGTACATCCCTTCCTCGTCTGCCAGCAGGACGACTCCCACCAGCGTTTCGCACACCTCTCGCAGGAGTCGGCTCAGGCTTGTTAAAGCGGCCCTGACATCGCGCACTTCAGTCAGCTGGACCGCACGCAGGCCACCGGTGGCCGATGCCGAGCGCAGCGGTCCCCCGCTGAACCGCCCGCCCGCGTCGCCCAACCCTTGGGCCCTGGACCGCACTTCGTACGGACCGAATATTGCGAGGTGGCTGCCTATCGCCTCGGCCAGGGCCTGCGCCTGCCACGCCTCGACGATCACGTCCTGCACCGTGGTCGCCTCCGCCAGACCGCGCCGGGCGGCTGCGATGATCCGCACCGCGTCCATCCGCTCCCCTCCTTCCTCTCCGCTCGCATGCACCCTGCACTTCTTCCACTACCCAGAGTGAGGGCGAACAGCCAAAAAAGCCAGGGGAATTCGCAAATCTGTGGACAAGCAAGGCGCTGTGGAGAGATCAATCACTCCGGAGAGTGACGGTAGCTGGATGCGGACTCTGCTCCTTTCCCTCCCGCCACAGGGCCCTCACCATCCACACGACCGGCACAGGTCACGAAAAACACCGGAACGGCATGAATCAGCGGGCGGGCGGGGCGGGCGGGGCGGCCGCCGCTCTCGCCACCCGCCGCGCCCGACCCGCCACCCTCACACCTCCGCTCGCTCACCCCACTTCGCTACTGGGCGCGCATCGCGAACCTCCGCTCCCCTACTCCTCACCCTCCCGAGACCGGTCCGGCCGGGCCTTGCGGACCGCAGGGAAACGCGACTCATTGCGCTCGATCTTCGCGGCGAGCGCCGCCAGGGCATCGATCCCCAGGGCCTCACAGAACTGCAGCAGATACGCCAGCACGTCGGCGACCTCGTCCTCGACCCGGCCGGCCGCCCGCGGATCGGACATCACCTTCGCCGACTCCTCCGGCGTCAACCACTGGAAGATCTCGACGAGTTCCGCGGCCTCCACGCTCAGCGCCGCGGCCAGGTTCTTGGGGGTGTGGTACTGCTGCCAGTCCCGGGCGGCCGCGAACTCGGCCAGCCGTCGCTGCAGCGCATGAAGATCCTCACTCATGCCCCTAGGTGTAGCACCTGTACGCCGGGCAGCCCCTCGACGACCGACGGGTCCCGCACCGTCCCCAACAGCCGGACATGCCCGCGCTCGGCCATCCGTACGGCCAGCGACATCAGCTCGCGCGCCTGTCTGCGGTCCATGCAGCGGTCCATCCCGTCCGCCATCACCGTCATCTGCTGATGGGCCGAGGGGATCTCCCCGGCAGGGTCCATCGCCAGCACGTCCGGGCCGGTGAGCAGCACCAGCGCCAGCGCGAGAAAGCGCAGCTCCCCGTCGCCGAGCTGCTCGACGGGCATCTCTCCCAGGGCACCACGGTCCAGGACGGCCCGTACACCCGCCGCCTTCACCACCTGCCCACTCTGGGGACCGCCTGTTCCCCCGCGACCGCCCGTTCCGCCACTGCCCGCCGATGCACCGCGACCGCCCCCGGACCGTGCCGGGACCGCCTCCTCCCCCGCGCCGGCTGACTGCCACGGCACGGCGCGCAGCCCGTCGACCGGGCCCGTGCAGGCGTCCCGTACGGCCGCGACCAGCACCGCATGGCGCCGCGCACACTCGCGGCTCGTACGTTCCAAGACCGCGGGCAGGTTGTCACAGGACGACCGCAACCGTCCCTCGTCGCGTTCCTCCGCCGCTTCCCGGCCCCAGCCGCCGGTCTCGCCGCCACTCCCCCTGCGCCCCCGCGCACCCCACGCCCCGACGCCCTCTCTGCCCCCACCGGCCGCCGCGCCCACTTTGGCCGCGCAGCTTGCCGCGCCCCCTCCCCGGCCGCCCCGGGACCCGCTGCCACGCCCCGCCTCCCCCTCCGGACCCCGTCCACCGATCCCACCAATCCCACCGGCACCACTCGTACCGCCCGCCCCGGCCCTCCGCATGACCTCCGGTCGCGGATCGCAGACGAACGCCGACCGCAGCGCGACCACGACCTGTTCGGCCGCCGCCAGGACCAGCCGCTGCCCCTCCGTCTTGCCCGCGACCCGCAGCGGCAGCAGCGAGGTGCCCAGCCGGTCGTCGGGCAGCGGCGCGCGGGTCACGGGGGTCGCGCCCGCGGTGTGCCAGGCCGCCTGGACGGCGGGGCGGGTGGGGTCGGTGAGCGCGGTGGTCAGCAGCGTCTCGCCGCCGCCGATCAACCGCTCTCCGACGATGCGCAGTTCGGGCTCGGCCTGTACGGCGAGATCGAGGCTGACAGGGCCGGCCGGGCCGTCGACCGTACAGCCGATGCGGAACCCGCGCCGCCCCTGTTCGTCGCGGCGCGCCCCCGCCGGCACACAGGCCGACGCACTGCCCGCCACCTCCTGTACGGCACGTGCGAGCGGCTCGCCGCTACCGAGCCGGGCGAGGATCTCGTACGCCTGCAGCGCACTGGACTTGCCGCTTCCGCTCTCCCCGCTCAGCAGCGTCAGCGGGCCGAGCGGCAGCGTGACGCCGCGATGGGTCTTGAAGGCGGACAGCCGTAACTCGGTGACCGCCGGTCGCACACTGTCGGTATTCATGCGTGGACGCTATGCAGCGGCCGTCCGGAGAACCGTTACGCCCGACAGCTCTTCCTACGAACGGGGGACGGCGCCCGTTGCCGCCTCCGCGACCTCGGTGCCCACCGGGGCCAGCAGGAAGACATTGGTGTCCACGCGGTGCATCCCGCTGCCGAGTCCGAAGACGACACCACTGGAGAAGTCCAGGATGCGCTTGGCGACATCGGTGTCCGCGCTGCTGAGGTCCAACAGGACCGGGATCTGCGCCATCAGGTACTCGGCGACCTCACGGGCGTCCGCGAAGGTCTGGACGCGGATGACGATGAACCGCCGCGTCTCCTCCGTGGGCTCCTCCTCCGGGAGGGCACGGTGGTCGGGCCAGGAAGGCCATTCGCGGCTGCTGCGGAGCGGGACGACTTCGGCAAGCCCTTCCCATTGCTCGTCGGTGGCATCGGGGCCGTTCACCGAATCACCTCACTTGGAGGGGCACTGACTATCTGCGGTATCTGCATCGCACAATTCTAGGGATAAACCTACAAAGCCCGGCGGACGCGACACACACCGCGCCACGCCCGTTCCATCCTGCACCATGGCCCCTGACCTGTGCTGACATCCTCGGCAGATATCCTGCGTTCGAGATTCTGTGTGCCTGTTCATCCCCCCTTGTGACGGAGGTCGGTTCTGCCATGAGCACTGAACCTCCGGGTCGCCGGCCGCGCGGACTGCGCGGTCTGCGCAAACCCGCGAAGAAGCGGCCCGCCGCTCCCCCGCCCGCCGAACCCGCCAACCGCTCCGAAGCCCCGGAACCGCCGTCCGACAACGGCAGCAGCATCATCAGCGCGGCCCTCTACCGGGACGGACACCGCGTCAGCACCCACGACACCCTCGCCGACGCCTTCCGGCAGCAGCGCGCCGCCACCGACACCCTGGCCTGGATCGGGCTGCACCGCCCCACCCCGACCGAAGTGGTCGCCCTCGCCTCGGAGTTCGACCTCCACCCGCTCGCCGTAGAGGACGCCCTGGAGGCCCATCAGCGCCCCAAGCTGGAGCGCTACGGCGGCACCCTCTTCGTCGTACTGCGCGCCGCGCGCTATCTGGACGACGCCGAAGAGGTCGACTTCGGCGAGCTGCACCTCTTCGTCGGCCGCGACTTCGTGATCACCGTCCGGCACGGCGGCGCCCCCGACCTCTCGGCCGTACGACGCCGCATGGAGGACGCCCCCGAACTCCTCAAGCGCGGCCCGGAAGCCGTTCTCTACGCCATCCTCGACGCCGTAGTCGACGGCTATGCACCGGTCGTCGCCGGCGTCCAGAACGACATCGACGAGATCGAGACCGAGGTCTTCGGCGGCGACCCCCGCGTCTCCCGCCGTATCTACGAACTCTCCCGCGAGGTCGTCGAGTTCCAGCGGGCGACCCGCCCCCTGAACGACATGCTGGAGAGCCTCACCGCCGGCTTCGAGAAGTACGCGATCGACGCCGAGCTCCGCCGCTATCTGCGCGATGTGGCCGACCACCTACTGCACACCACAGACCGCGTCGACAGCTTCCGTCAGGCCCTGCAGGACATCCTCACCGTCAATGCGACGCTGGTGAACCAACAGCAGAACGCCGAGATGCGCGCCCTGGCCGAGGCCGGTTTCGAGCAGAACGAGGAGATCAAGAAGATCTCTTCTTGGGCGGCCATCTTGTTTGCACCCACGTTGGTGGGGACGATCTACGGGATGAACTTCGAGCGGATGCCGGAGTTGGGGTGGGCGTTCGGGTATCCGTTCGCGATTCTGCTGATGGGCGTGGTGTGCGTGAGTCTGTACTTCGTGTTCAAGCGGAGGGATTGGCTGTAGCGGGGAACCGCGAGGCCGAATGGGCGGCGCTGGGGAACAGGGCGCCGTCCGCGCCGCCAGCCGTTCCGCGCGCCTCGCCCAGCCGAGTTCCGCCGAGTTCCGCCGAGTTCCGCCGATTTCCCTACATAAGCCGTCGCGGTGAGTGTTGACTGAACGGCCACAAGGAACCGCGTACACCGGGAGAGTCGGTTGGAACCGAGGAGTGCCGCGGAGGTAGGGATGGATTTCCCCTACACCGCACGTACGACGTGCTACATCGAGGTCCACGAGGACGGAACGGTGACCCACGGGGACGACCGCGCCGCGTACGAACGGGCCGTAGCCGGCAAGTCCCGCTTGTTCGCGGTCTGGCCCGGCGAGTGGTCGAGCCACTTGTTCGTGATCGACGACCTGGACGAGTACGCGAAGGCCCACGGGTTCAAGCACGACGAGGAGCGGACCGGCCTCAAGGAGCACATCCACGACGTGCGCTGGGAGCCGGACCCCTACGGGAAGAACAGCCCTCGAAGCCCCTACGTCAGCCTCAGCGTCACGCTGGACTGCGGCTGCGAGATTCACGAGCTGCGCGCCTTCGCCGCTCAGATGAAGGAACAGCGGGGATGGGACGTAGCCACGAGCGGCGGCTGGGGCAGCAGCGGTAGGCCTGGAGGAAGGAAGACGTACTCACTGCGTGTTCGCCGCAAGAGCCTCACCGACTGACCCCAGCGGACCGCCACGCCCTGGAAGGAGGGGGAGGTGTATCGCATCTGCCGGATGGTCTGCGACGGTGTGCGGGCTTTGCGCGTCTCGGTTGTGAGTGGGGTGTTCGTGTGACCGGGCGGGCGGCGCGTGCGGTGCTGCCTCCGTCGCTGCGCGGGTGGCTCGGGCTGGTTGCGGCCCTCGCCGCGCTGGTGGTCGTCGTGCTCGGGGTTCTGTACGCCGGCCACAGCGAGCCCGGCGCGGTGGACGTGTGGATCCAGCTGGCGGTGGACGGTGTGGGGCCGCCGTGGCGGTACGTCGCTCTGGCCACGGACTTCTTGGGGGAGCCCGTGGGAGCGGCGACGCTGGTCGTGGCCATCGTGACGGGCTGCCTGCTGCTTCGGCGGCTTCGCGCGGCGGTGTTCGTCGTTGCCGGGGTCGGCATCGCCGTGGGGACGACGACGGTGCTCAAGTCCCTGGTGGGACGCACCATCCACGGCGACGGCAACCTGTCCTATCCGAGCGGGCACACCGCCTTCTTCACCGCGCTCGTCCTCGTGGCGGCGCTGCTTGCGACCGGCCGGCTCGGCCTCGGCAGGGCGGCCGGGACGTTGGTCGTGCTCGCCGCGGCGCTGGTTGCCGGCGCCGCGATGGGATGGGCGCAGGTTGCTCTGGGCGCGCACTACCCGACCGACGCCCTCGGCGGCTGGTGCACCGCGCTGGCGGTGATACCGGCGACCGCGTGGCTGGTCGACCGGATGGCCGATTGGGGGGTCGGTCGGGGGGTCGGTTGGGTGGTCGATCGGGGGGCCGACGGCGGTCGGCGGGAGCGTCGCTGACGTGATGTGACTTGGTGTGACGTGGTGTCACATCACGTGACGTCATGCCAGGCGGCGGAATACGGGCTTTACCGGTCGTCCGGCCAGCCAGGGGGTGGGGTCTGCGGCGTCCAGTGCCTTGCGGTACACCGCACATGCCTGGGCCACCGCTTCGACGGTGTGGTCGATGTCGGCGTCGTCGAGCGCGCTGCTCACCACGAACGACGGGGCCAGCACTCCGCCCGCGAGGAGGTGGCGCAGGAACAGGGTGCGGTACTGCTGCGACGGCTGCCGGTTCTCGTCGAGGGTGGCGAAGACCAGGTTGCTGGCCCGGCCCCGGACGACGATGTGGTCGCCGACGCCCATGCTGGCCGCGGCGTCGCGGACACCGGCGGCCAACCGCTCGCCGAGGGTGTGCAGACGCGCGGTGATGCCCTCCTCGACGTAGGTGGTTTGCACGGCCATCGCGGCTGCCAGGGAGTGCGTTTCCGCGCCGTGCGTGGTGGAGAGAAGGAACACGCGGTCGCCGGAGTGGCGGAGACCGCCCCGCTCCATCAGGTCGCGGCGCCCGGCAAGGGCGGAGACGGCGAACCCGTTGCCCAGCGCCTTGCCGAACGTGGAGAGGTCGGGGACGACGCCGTACAGGCCCTGGGCGCCCGCCTCGGACCAGCGGAGGCCGGTGATCATCTCGTCGAAGATCAGTACGCAGCCGTGGCGGTCGGCCAGTTCGCGCAGGCCCTCTAGGTATCCGGGCGGCGGCTCGGTGTGGGTGGCGGGTTCGAGGATCAGGCAGGCGATCTCGTCCTGGTGGCGGGTGAGCAGCTCCTCCGTGGCGGTCAGGTCCCCGTATGGGAATGTCACGGTGAGGTCGGTGGTCGGCGCCGGAATGCCGGCGGACATCGGCGTGGTGGCGATGAACCAGTCGTCGGTGGAGAAGAACGGATGGTCGCCGCAGAGGGCCACCCGCGGGCGCCCGGTGACTGCGCGGGCGAGGCGCACCGCGGCGGTGGTGACGTCGGAGCCGTTCTTCGCGAACTTCACCATCTCGGCGGTCGGCACGGTGGCCAGGAAGCGTTCCGCGGCCTCGACCTCCACGATGGACGGCCGCACGAAGTTGCTGCCGCGGTCGAGTTCGCGGCGTACGGCCTCGGTCACGCGTGGGTGGGCGTGGCCGAGGCTGACCGACCGCAGGCCGGAGCCGTATTCGATGTAGCGGTTGCCGTCGATGTCCCACACGTGGGCACCGCGGCCGTGGCTGATGACCGGGGCGAGGTTCTCGGGGTACTGGTCGTCGCCCTTGGCGTAGGTGTGCGCGCCGCCGGGGATCAGGGCGTGCAGTCGCTCGTTCGCCGTCCGTGACCGGGGCAGGCTGAACTCTTCGGGCTCTGCGGTCTCTGTGGTCTCTTCGGTGTCCACGGTGACTTCAGCTCTCTTTCTGCTTCAGGGCCTCGGCGAGGCTGGGCGCCTCCCGGTCCCGCTGGGACATCGATGTGACCGGCAGCGGCCAGGGAATGGCGAGCTCCGGGTCGTCGAAGGCGATCGTCACGTCCTCGGCCGGATCGTGCGGGCGGTCGATCCGGTAGGAGGTGTCGGCGGTTTCGGTCAGCGCCTGGAAGCCGTGTGCGCACCCCGCCGGGATGTACAGGGTCGCCTGCGTCTCGCCGGACAGCTCGAAGGAGGCCACGTTGCGGTAGGTCGGCGATTCGGGCCGTAGGTCGACGACGACGTCGAAGATCTTTCCGTACGAGCACCGCACCAGCTTGGCCTCGCCCTCGCCGGAGCGCAGGTGCAGGCCGCGCAGCACGCCGCGGACCGAGCGGGACACGCTGTCCTGGATGAAGGTGTCCGGGTCGAGGCCCACCGAGCGGACCACGTCGGCGTCGAAGGTGCGGCAGAAGAAGCCGCGCTCGTCGGCGTACGGGGTCGGCTCGAACAGGTACGCGCCGGCGATGTCCGGGACTGCGGTCGCTTTCATGAAGTCTCCTGCCGGGCGTGGGGGTGGGTGTGGGTGGGGGTGGTGGTGTGGGTGGGAGTGGGGGTGTGGGTGTGGTCGGTCGTCGGGAACAGGGCCGCGGTCAAGGCGGTGAACTGGTGCTCGAGCTGCTGTGCGGCGGCCAGGTTCTGCTCGGCGAGGGTCTGCCGCAGTTCCGCCGATCGCTTCTCCAGCGCCCGGAACTGTTCGAGCAACCGGTCGGCGTCGACCTGGCGCGCCGGATGGCAGTACGCGCCGAGGCCCATCCGATCCATGAGCGCATCGCTCTTCGCCGCATAGCTGAGTGCGAGCGTCGGTGTGCCGACCTTCAGCGCGCAGATCAGGTTGTGGTACCGGGTCGCCACCACGGTGTCGGCGGCCGCCGTCTCCTTCATCAGGTCGGCCAGCGAGGATGTTTCGGCGGCGGTGACCAGCGGTGAGTCCACCGCGTCGAGGATCGCGGCGACCACCGGCGCATCGCACTCGTCGCCGGTGAGCAGCCGGACCGGCCTGCCGTCCTCAACCAGGGCGCGGACGAAGCGGGTTGTCCCGTCGAGGTAGCGCCGGTGGATCTCCTCGGCCCGGGCGCGGTCGTCGTTGCCGCCGTGGAAGGCCATGAGGCCGACGCAGACCGGACCAGGCGGGCCCGGCGGGTCCGAGGGTGCGCTCTCCCGGACCGTCGGCGTCGGCAGGGCGAAGGCGAGGTCCGGGTAGACCTCGTCGCGTGCGGTGTCCACGCCCATCTCCCGCATCGCGTCGCGGGACTGGGTGTCCCGGTACGAGCGGTACGTGGCCAGCCTCGCCGACCAGCGTACGAGGGCCCGGGTCGGCCGGTTGCGGATCGGGGCGGCGCCGACTCCGACCAGCGCGACCCGGGTGCCGACCAGCCGACCGCTCGCGCAGAGCAGGAACAGCGCGTACGGGAAGCCCCACGGCCGCAGCGGCAGGGTGGCCTCCAGGACGCCCATGCCCGGCACGATCACCACGTCGTGGCGGTGCACCCAGGCGGCGGTGCGGACGGCGTCGACGAGTTTTCCCAGGCCCTTGGCCGCGATGGCGCCCGCACGTGACGCGGTCCGGTACTCCGCGCGGTTCCAGTGCAGCCGCGTGGCGGGGATCCCGTACCTGGTCGTCACGGCCTCGGGCCCGCCGCACAGTGCGTCGATGGCCGCCTCCGGGTGCTCGGCGCGGAGGTAGCCGAGCACGGCTTCGAGTGACCCGTCGTTGCCGAGGTTGCCGGAGCCGAGCAGGCCGAACACCCCGACGCGTACCGGGGTGTTGATCGTGGACCTCATGTCTGTCGCCCCTCGCGGCCGGCGACGAGGGTGTCGACGGAGACGGTGAGCCGGGCCGGGTCGACCGGGGCGCGGTCCTCGACCCGCTCGCCGGCGCCCGGTCGGGCCCGGCTGGTCATCCATGTGGCGAGGTGGCGGAAGCATGCGCGCCGGTCGGCCGGGGACAGCGGCGCCCGCCGGATCGCCGCGACGAAGCCCCAGACGTACTCGGCGAGGAGCCGGGGCGTCGGGTGCAGCGGGCCTGCCCGGCGCGGGTCCAGGTTGACGCACCGGGAGCGCTTGGAAGGGTTCGCGCGCTCGGCGCGGGTGGGGTGGTCGCGGCGGAAGTACAGCAGCTCCGGCACCTGGTGGAAGGGCCCGTGCAGGGTGATCTCGGCGACGAAGGTGCGGTCCGCGTGGTGGTAGCTGTCGTGCGGCTTCACCCGGCGCAGCACGTCGGCGCGCATCACCCCGTAGAAGTCGTCGCCGCCGGGCTCGAACAGCAGGCTGCGGAAGCGCTCGGGCGCGTGGGGCGAGTCGGTGGCGAGCCCGTACTCGTAGGGGACCTTCACCTGGCCGTCGCCGTCGATGACCGCCTGGCCGGAGTGCGCGAGGATCACGTCCGGCCGGTCGTCCAGCGCCTGAACGCAGCGCTGCAGCAGGTCCCGGGCGTACAGGTCGTCGTGCGAGGCCCACTTGAACAGCTCGCCGCGGCACTGGGTGAACACGTAGTTGTGGTTCGGTGCGGCGCCGATGTTGCGGGGCAGCCGGAGGTAGCGGATGCGCGAGTCCTGCTCGGCGTACTTGCGGCAGATGTCCTGGGTCCCGTCGGTCGAGGCGTTGTCGGTGATGACCAGCTCGAAGTCCTCGTAGGTCTGGCCGAGCAGGGCGTCGAGCGACTCGGCGAGGTACTCCTCGCCGTTGTAGACGGGCAGGCCGATGCTCAACCGGGGATTGCGCCCAAAACCGGTCATGTGGTCCTCACTTCGGAAAGGGAATTGCGGTGGCGCTCGCGCAGGGCGGCCCGCAGTTGCAGCCACCAGAGGGCCGAGCCACAGGCGGTCGCGGCGGCGACGCCCCAGGCCGAGCCGACGGCGCCGGCCACGGCCGCACCGCCGAGCCCGCCGCCGACATAGCAGACGGAGGCGAACAGTTGGACGCGCAGGCTGCGCCGGGCGGCAGCGAGCGCGCGAAGACCGGCCGCCGCGCCGCTGCCGAGCCCGGCGCCCGCGACGCCGAGCGCCGCCGGCACGATGAGCTCGGAGGCGGAGCCCCAGACGTCGCCGAGCACGAGCTCGCCGAGCCCGTCGGGCACCAGGAGCAGCGCGGCACCCCAGAGCACCGCGGCGGCGGCAAGACCGGCGCCGAGCAGCAGGCAGAACCTGGCGAGGCGGTCCGGGGCCTGCCGCAGCACCCGCGCCGCCTCCGGGACGGTGACCAGCGAAAGCCCCATCAGTACGGCGAGGAAGGGGCCGAGCAGGAGCTCGGCGCCCCGCACCACACCCACCGCGCCGACCCCGACGATCAAGCCGAGGCCGTACGCCCGCAGTTGGGCCGCGCCGCTGACACCGACGTTCTCGACCAGGTACCGGTAGCCGAGGTCGCGCTGCTCGCGAAGCCACGCGCGCGCTTCGGTCAACTGGGGCCGGATGCCGGACTGGAGGCAGCCGTACCCCGCGGCCACCGCGGCGGCGGCCCCCCAGGCGAGCACGAAGGCGGCCACGGTGTCCAGGCGCGTCGCCACCACCATGGCCGGGACGAGCGCGACGGTCGCCAGGACGTCGTTGGTGAACGCCTTGCGCCCGGTGCCCGCGGCGAAGAACGAGAACCGCCAGGCGTCCTGAAGCAGCAGCCCCGGCAGCACGACGCCGAGCGCAGCGAACGCGGGCCCCACCTGGCCGCCGAGAGCGAGTCCGGCCACCAGACACAGCGCACCGATGGCGCCGCCGACGCCGAGCGCGGTACCCGTCGACCGGGCCGCCGCCGCACGCCAGGACTCCGTCGGCACGCCGCTGAAGCGCACCACGAGCGGATCGGTGGCAAGGCCCCGGGAGACGTTGAGCACCACGCCGTAGGTCACCCAGGCCAGGCTGAACACGCCGAACGCGGTCAGCCCCAGCGACCGTGCCACGTAGATTCCCACCGCGAAGTTGTTCAGGCTGCAGACCGCCTGGTCGGCAAGGCCCCAGGACAGCCGGCCCGCCATGGCCCGCTTGGCGGTCCGCTTCTCCCCCTCGGTGGTCATCGGCGTCATGCCTTGATCAACCCGGCGCCCCGCAGGGCACCGGCCGCGGCGGCGACGGCGTCGAACGGCAGGCCGGACCGTTCGGCGACGTCCAGCAGACCGTGCTCGCCGTCGGAGAGGCTGAGCACCCAGAGCATGGCCATCTGGGCCTGCTTCGCGTCGCTGCGGCCGCCGAGCGAGTCGTACAACCCGCGCCGCCCCAGCTGGGGTTCGCCGTAGGGGCTGAGGTTGACGTACCGCCGGTTGCGGTCGAGGACGGCGAACGCCTCGCGGCAGAGGGCGAGCGTGTCCGCCATCGCCTCCGGGGTGACGAAGTCCGGGTTGTCCGCCGAGGTGTGGTATTCGGGGTACCCGGCGTACGGGGTCCGGCTGAGCGAGCCCACGCCGAGATCGAACCCGGGCGAGCAGTACTGCCGCTCGTCGTATCCGTACGGAGTGAACTCGGCGATGTGGTGCGGGCGTTCGGAGGCGGCAAGGACGTGCCGCATCGCCCGGTCGATCTCCGCGTCGCCGCGTCTGCTCTGCTTGTAGGTCAGTTGGCCCGGGTCGCCGGCGCAGGCCAGCACCAGGCCGTGCTTGACCTGGTCGATCCGCTCCGCGTTGCGGGCCAGCCAGGTGATCGCCCCGATGGTGCCGGGCGCGAAGAGGAACCGGTAGGTGTAGTACGGCGTTTCCCGCGCAAGGGCCCGGGCCAGGAACGTCGCCACCGCGATGCCGGCCAGGTTGTCGTTGGCCAGCGACGGGTGGCAGACGTGGCAGGAGACGATCACCTCGTCGGCGACCTGCCCGGGGACCACGTGCTCGGCGTAGGTGAGGTGGCCGTCCGCGAGGGTGGAGTCGATGCGCACCTCGTAGTCGCCGTCCGGCAGTGCGTCCAGGGTCTCCTGGGCCAGGCAGAACCCCCATTCCGGCTTGTAGTAGCTGGTGCGGTACGGCACCCAGGTCGGGTGGTCCGGCAGGGTGTGCAGATGTGCGCGGAGCTCGGCCAGCGGCATGGTCCGCGACACCGGCACGCTGTAGCCGAGTACGTGCAGGCTGGACGCGGCGAAGTCGACGACCCGGTTGCCCGCGGTGTCGGCGATGTACGCGTCCCGGATGTTCCACTCCTGCGGCACCGTCCAGTCGAGCACCTGCGTCCCGGTCGGTACCTCGTGCACCTGCAGCGGGATGTACTCGCCGACGATCTCCAGGGTGGCGCGTACACCGTCGCCGGTGATGCTCCGGCAGAGCGGGTACAGCCGCTCCACCAGGGCGTGCATCTGCTCGCCGGGCGTGGCGGTCGGCTGCTCGCCTGCCGCGGTCATCGGCTGTTCGCCGGGCGTGGTCATCGGCGCCGCCGCAGGGTGTCGTCGACGGTGCCGGCGTCGGAGGCCGCGCGGAGCACGGCGAGGCGGGTGAAGCGCTGCTCGAAGTCCTCCTGGGTCAGCCCGTGTTTCCGGTAGGCGTCGGCGAGTTCGAGGGCGCCCTGCTTCACCGTCCACTCGCAGTCGAAGCCGGGTATCGCGGCGCGGAACCGGGAGAAGTCCACCCGGTAGGACCGCGGATCGGCGCCGGTCTCCCCGGTGATCACCACCTTCGCGCCGGACACCGCCTCGGCGACCTGTTCGGCGATCTCGGCGACCGTGACGTTGTTGGTCTCGCTGCCGATGTTGAACGCCCGGTCGTGCACCGCTTGCCGCGGTGCGGTCAGCGCGGCCGCGAAGGCCCGTGCGATGTCGGCGGCGTGCACCAGCGGGCGCCAGGGGGTGCCGTCGGAGAGCACCAGGACCTCGCCGGACAGCAGCGCATGGCCCACCAGGTTGTTCAGCACGATGTCGGCGCGCAGCCGGGGTGAGTAGCCGAAGGCGGTGGCGTTGCGCATGTACACCGGGGTGAAGTCGTCGTCGGCGAGCGCGTGCAGGTCGTCCTCCACCCGCACCTTGGACTCCGCGTACGGCGTCACCGGGCGCAGCGGGGCGTCCTCGGCCACCAGGTCGCCGCCGCCGGCGGCGCCGTAGACGGAGCAGGTCGACGCGTACAGGAAGCGCTTCACTCCGGCGTCGCGGGCCAGCCGGGCCAGCTGCACGGAGGCGTGGTGGTTGATGTCGTAGGTGAGGTCCGGCGCCAGCGCTCCCAGGGGGTCGTTGGAGAGCGCGGCCAGGTGGATCACGGCGTCCACCCCGGCCACGTGGTCGGCCGTGACGTCGCGCAGGTCCACCCGGTGTCCGGACGGGTCCGCGGGCGGCGGGCCGAGGACGCAGTCGGCGAACAGGCCGGAGTCGAGGCCGACGACTTCGTGTCCGGCGGCCGCGAGGACCGGGGCCATGACGGTGCCCAGGTAGCCCTGGTGTCCGGTCAGCAGTACGCGCAAGGTTCAGTCCCCCACATCGGAAGTGCCCAGAGTGAAAGTGCCCAGGTTGAGCGTGAGTTTGGTGGCGGCGAACGCCTCGGCGTAGCGCGCGTGGCATTCGATGCCCCGGATGCGGGCGAGGCCGAGGAAGGCCTCGCGGTCGTACCAGGGGCGGTGCCGCTGCGAGGGGTAGTGCTCCTGCAGCAGCCGTACCTTCTGTTCGGCGGTCTCCGGCGTCAGCGGCTGGTACGCCGACGGGCGGCCGAGATCGCCGTCCCACTTGACGATCTCGTAGCCGAGGACCAGGTGGTCGCGGAACGCGGTGGGCAGCAGCTGGGCCAGGCCGCGGTGGTCCTGGTGCGCGTCATCGGTGCGCGGGGCGAGGATCAGGTCCGGCTCGGTCCGCTCGCGCAGCTCCTCGACCGCGGCCTTGGCCTCCTCCCAGTGTGCGGGCAGCCGGCCGTCCGGCAGCTTGAGCACGGTCAGGCGCAGGTCGGCGCCCGGGCAGAAG
The DNA here is from genome assembly GCF_053595675.1 of Streptomyces sp. NPDC002446. Taxonomy (NCBI): domain Bacteria; kingdom Bacillati; phylum Actinomycetota; class Actinomycetes; order Kitasatosporales; family Streptomycetaceae; genus Streptomyces; species Streptomyces sp. NPDC002446. The sequence continues at coordinate 60,121 of NZ_JBSFYC010000024.1, forward strand.
GCGGCGAGCGCGGCCTGCTCCTCCTGCTCCCGCTCGCTGCCGCCGCCGGAGAGCACCAGCGCGTCGACGCGGACACCCGGCCGCGCGAGGCACATCGTCAGCAGCGTGCCGCCGGCGCCGATGGCGATGTCGTCGCAGTGCGCGCCCACCGCGACGATCCGGTCCAGGCGCCCGGCCCCGAGGCGGATCACGCCCTCGCTCCGGCGCCGTGCCTGCTGCCGGTCACGCTCGCCGCCGCGCCGTCCCGTTCCCATACGGCCCACGGGCGGTCGCCCCGGGCGTACGCGGCGTCGAGCGCGGCCCGCTCCTTCACGGTGTCGGTCGGCTTCCAGAAGCCGCGGTGCTGATGCGCCACCAGCCGGCCGCGCTTGGCCAGTTGGGCGCATCCGTCGGCGACCAGGTCCCCGTTCTCCGGTATGTGGTCGAAGACCTCCTGGCGGAGCACGAAGTAGCCGCCGTTCTCCCACAGCGGCATGTCGCTCACCGCGGTGATGCCCCCCACCAGGCCGTCCTCGCCCAGGTCCACGCAGTGGAACGAGGACTGCGGCGGCACCACCATCATCGACGCACCGGCGTCACGCCGGGCGAAGTTCTCGATCATCTGCGGCAGCGGGGCGTCGGTGAGCACGTCGGCGTAGTTGGCGAGGAACATCTCGTCGCCGTCCAGGTGGTGGCGCACCCGGCGCAGCCGCTCCCCGATCGGCGACTCGATGCCGGTCTGTACGAAAGTGATCGTCCAGGAGGCGATGTCGGTGGACAGCAGCTCGGTCCGCCCGCCCCGCAGCACGAAGTCGTTGGACGTCGTCTCCTCGTAGTTGAGGAAGAAGTTCTTGATGTGGTGGGCGCCGTATCCGAGGCACAGGATGAACTCCGTGTGCCCGAAGTGCGCGTAGTAGCGCATGACGTGCCAGATCAGCGGCCGCGGCCCGACCATCGCCATCGGCTTGGGCACGTCGTCGGCGGCGCCGCTGCGCATCCGCATCCCGTAACCGCCGCAGAACAGAACGACCTTCATGCTGTGCCCTCTTTCACAGACGTGACCTCGACGATGCTCAGTTCCGGGATCGGGAAGACCAGGCGGCCGCCCCAGTCGTGGACGAAGGACAGCTGCTCGACCAGCTCGTCCCGCAGGTTCCACGGGAGGACGAGGACGTAGTCCGGTTTGTCGGCGGCTATCTGCTCGGGCGGCAGGATCGGGATGCGGGTGCCCGGGGTGAACCTGCCGTGCTTGTAGGGGTTGCGGTCGACCGTGTACGCGAGCAGGTCGGGCCGGATGCCGCAGTGGTTGAGCAGGGTGTTGCCCTTGCCCGGGGCGCCGTAGCCGACGACCGTCTCGCCGCGCTCGGCCGCCCCGATGAGGAACGTGAGGAGGTCCCGGCGCACCTTGGCCACCCGGGCGGAGAACTCGGTGTACCCGGACAGCTCCTGCAGCCCGGCGGCCTTCTCCCGGGCCAGCACGTCGGCCACCCGCTGGGACGGCTCACCGGCCACCTCGGCCGGCCGGGCCCACAGCCGGATGGAGCCGCCGTGCGTGGGCAGCAACTCGACGTCCACGAGCGCGAGTCCGCCGCTCGCCAGCGCCCGGATCGCGGACGCGACCGTGTAGTACTGGAAGTGCTCGTGGTAGATCGTGTCGTACTGGTTCTCCTCGATCAGGGTCAGCAGGTGCTGCACCTCGATGGAGACCCAGCCGTCGTCGGCGACCAGGGCGCGCAGCCCCTGGGTGAACCCGACCACGTCGGGGATGTGCGCGTAGACGTTGTTGGCCACGACCAGGTCCGCCGGGCCGTGCTCGGCGCGGACGGCCGCACCGGTGTCAGGGGACAAGAACTCCGTGAGCGTGGGTACGCCCGCGTCCCGTGCCGCGGCGCCGACGTTCACCGACGGCTCGATGCCCAGGCAGCGGATCCCCCGGTCCACCACGTGCTTCAGCAGGTACCCGTCGTTGCTGGCGACTTCGACCACGAAGGCCTCGGAGCCGCCGGAACCTTCGGAGCCGAGACCCACCCGCTCCACCGCGTCGGCGACGAAGGTGCGCGCGTGCTCCACCCAGGAGGTCGAGTACGAGGAGAAGTACGCGTACTCCTTGAACGTCTCCTCCGGCGTGATCAGCGGCGGGATCTGCGCCAGCCAGCAGTCGGTGCAGACCCGCAGGTGCAGCGGGTACGCGGGCTCCGGCTGGTCCAGTTGGTCCGCGGCGAGAAAGCTCTCGCACGGCGGGGTCGCCCCCAGATCGACGACGCTCGCCAGCGTCGCCGAGCCGCAGAGTCGGCATCGTGTCATTTACTGCCCCCCATTGATTCGGTCCCCCATTGATTCCGTCCGCCCCGCGATCGCGGTGCGGTACCCCTCCACCAGGCGCTCCAGGCCGACGGCCGGGCTGAAGCCCTGCTCGTAACGGCGCCGGGCCGCCTGGCCCATCTCCCGGTTGCGGTCCGGCCCGGCCGTGATCCGGCGTATGCAGTCCGCGAGCGAGGCTGCCTCGCCCGGCCGGTGCAGCAGCCCGGTCACCCCGTCCTCGACGAGTTCGACGAAGGCGCCGTGACCGGCGGCGACGGTCGGGACCCCGGCCGCCATCGCCTCCACGACCACCAGGCCGAACGCCTCCAGCCACGTCGAGGGAGCCACCACGGCGACCGACCGCGCGATGGCCTTCTGGCACTCCGCCGTGTCGTACAGACCGACGTACCGCACGTCGTCCCGGTCCGCCGCCCAGGCGGCCACCTCGTGCTCCAGCGGCCCCGCCCCCGCGATCACGAGCGGCACGCCCACACCGCCGCTCGCCGCGAGCTCCTCCCACGCGGCCATGAGCAGCCGCACGCCCTTGGCCTCCGCGAGCCGTCCGAGGTAGAGCAGATGCTCGCCGGCGCCTGACCGGCGGGCGTCCGGGTCGGGCACGAAGTTGTGCTTCACCGCAAGGCGTTCGGCGGGCATGCCGGCCCGCACCAGGACGTCGCGCTGCGCCGCGGAGATGCAGAAGAACCGCTCCACGCCGGACCACCACCGCCGCCGGTTGACCGACAGGCTGACCGCGAGCGGCACCGTCGCCAGCCGGGAGCTGCGGTAGCAGCCGTGCCGGACGGCGGGCAGCGGTGCCTTCGCCCCGACGCACTCGGTGCACGGCCGGCCGTCCCGCTGCAGCGTGCCGGGCGGGCAGACCTGGGTGTAGTTGTGCAGCGTGGCGACGGCGGGCACGCCGGCGTCGGCGCAGGCGGCCAGCACCGCGGGCGACAGCAGCGGGAAGACGTTGTGGACGTGGACCACGTCAGGGCGTGAGGTGCGGAGCCGGGCGGCGAGCTCCGCGCGGACCGCCGGGTTCCACGGCACCAGCAGCGGCACCGCGGCCTTGCCCGGCAGGGACCGGGCGGCGATGTCGTCGCTGCGCCGCTCGAACACCTCGACCCGGTGGCCGGCCCCGCGCAGCAGCGCCACCTCCTGGTCGACGACCTTGTTCTCCCCGCTCGGCTGCGCCGAGGCGTAGCGGTTGTGCACCACGAGGACGTGCATGCTCAGATCACCTCCGATTTCCGGGCCCATCGCGGTATGCGTCGTCGGGGGACTTCCGGCGTCGAGAGCCGAGGGACTTCGGTCGTCGCGAGGGGTGTGGCCGCGGCAGGTGCCGCCAGCAGCGAGGCGGCCACGGTCAGATGCAGCAGATACGGCGAGGCGTCGCCCAGCCCGGCCTCGGTGTACGACGCGATCGCGCAGTAGCTGATCAGGAAGATCGCGCAGGCCCTCGGCAGCGACGGCGGCCGCAGCAACGCGACGCCGCCCAGCACGATGATGATCGCCGCCACGAGGGCGATGCCGGTCAGACCCTGCTCGTGGTACACGGCCAGCCAGCTGTTGTCTATCGGCAGCCCGCCGAACGACTTGTCGCCCAGGCCCACGCCGAACAGCTGCTCCGAGGCCGTCCGGGGCGCCGCCAGCAGGGCGTCCCAGACCTTGGCCCGGCCGGTGAGGCTGGTCAGGTGCTCCTGGCTCTGTCCGCGCAGGAACCACGCCTGCAGCGCGGAGCCGAGCACCACCGCGGCCACCGCGGCGCACAGCACCGCCCAGGCGAAGAACCGGCGGGCGGCGGCGCTGGTCAGGACGAGCGAGCCGATCGCCAACGCCAACCCGATGAGCAGACCGAGCGTGGCCGTGCGGGTATGGGTCAACGCGAGCAGGATGACTGACGGCACGATGATGACCGCCGCGCTGGCCCTGTCGGTCCGGCGGCCCATGACCAGCAGTGCGGTGAGCCCGATGATCACCGCGGCGTACTGTCCGATCTGCGGCGGGGTGAGCGGCCACAACGCGCCGACCAGCCGCCCGCCGTAGAGCTCGGGCATGGCCGCGCCCGGTGAGATGACCAGGCCGGCGGCCACCGACCCGAGGGCCGCGAAGTACATCCGGATGTGGTGCCGGACGAACGTCATGCCGCCGCCCCACCAGCGGCTGAGCAGCCACAGCGTGCCGACGAAGAGAGCCAGCCGGGCGCAGCGGAACAGCGCGCCGAACCCGGACTCCAGGTGCACGCTGGAGATCACGCTCGGCACCAGCAGCAGGGTGAGCAGGAACAAGAAGGCGCTGGCTCGGATGCGCAGCCGGAGATTGAGCGCGAGCGCCAGCGCGAACGCGACGACCAGCGCGCCCATGGTGACCATCTGGATGAGGGAGCGGGGCAGCGGGACGATGGTCTTCGCCCCGGCGGAGCCGAGCGTGTTGAGGACCAGCAGCCCCCAGACGATGGCGACGAGCCTCGGTGGGCTGCCGGGCGGACCGGACACGTCGGGCGCCTCGCCCATCTCAACCACCGTCCCGTGCGCGGAAGGTGCTGCCCGCGTCCTGCCGGTACGGCATGCCCTGCCACTGCCCGAAGTCGAGCACCCGGCTCGGGTCGTGGGCGACGAACTTCCACGGTCCGAGGTAGACGTTGTCGTGCCAGCGGTTGCGCTGCTTGCCGGTGATCGCCTCGGCCACCCGCTCGCCCTGGTACGGCGACCAGTCCGGATAGGTGCCGTAGTTGGCGAGGACCGCCATGCGGTCGCACTTGTCCGTGCAGTCGACGACGGAGGTGTCCAGCACGAAGCGGTTGCCGTGGATGTCCACCCGCTGGGTCTTCCACCGGCAGTCGGCGTAGAGCGGAGCCTTGGCGATCGCCGGCCGCGCGCAGCGGTCGGGGTGCCGCACCAGCAAGGTGCAGTCACCGGAGGAGGTGTTGGCCGGGCTGTTGCAGAACCGGTCGGCGTTCTCCCACAGGGTGATCCCTGACCAGTTGTTCTCCAGCACGTTCCGGTAGATCTCGATCTTGTCGGTGCGGGCCCGGATCCGTGGTTCGCCGCCGGCCTCGGACAGGTAGACGGTCGCGAACGGGAAGTTGTCGCCGCGGTCGGCGGACCGGCGGCCCTCGGCCCAGTTGTTCCGCCGGATCGTGTTCTTCCGGATGACCGCGTTGTAGCTGGTCTCATAGATCAGCGCGGCACCGTCGTTGGCCTCCAGCACGTTGTCCTCGATGCGGAAGTCGTTGTTGTTGGTGTCCGCCCACAACCCGGCTCCGCGGTTGTCGTGCACCCAGTTGCCGCGTACGTCGGCGCCGTTGACGGCCCAGAACTTGATGCCTCCGGTGCAGCCGCAGCCCTTCCGCCGCCGCTCCCAGTCGTCGCGGTTGTTGTCCACGATCTCGTTGCCCTCGACCACCAGGCCGCTGATACGGCCGGTGGACTTGTACGCGTTCATGCCGTACTGACCGTTGCCGCGCAGACAGCTGGCGCGGACCCGCTGGCGGGCACCGGCCATCAGCCCGGCGCCGGAGTTGTGCTGGACCGTCGCATGCTCGATCACCCACCCGTCGGCCGAGTCATGGTTGACCACGCCCTCGTTGTGCGGCGGGACGAAACCCTGCACGGTCAGGTAGCGGAGGGTGACGTCGCGGGCGGTACCGCTGAACGCGTACTGGTTGGTCTTCCGGCCGTCGAGCACCGCGCCCGGCGCGCCGAGATAGCGGTTCCCCTTCTTGGGGACGACCTGGGCGTAGCGGTCCGATGCGAGCCGGTGCTTGCCCGGTCGAAGCCAGAACGTGGTGTTCGGGGGGCTGCTCTTGGTCTTCGCGGCCAGGTCACCGACCACCGCGGGGTCGACCGTCACCGCGCCCGCCGGCGCCTTCGCCGGCCCGGCCGCGGGCTTGGCGCACACCCGGGCCACGGACCGGGCCGCGGACGTGGGCGGCGCAGCGGTCGGCTCCGCCGCCGGGGCGCCCGGCGCGCTCACACAGCCGGTCGCCAGCAGGGCCAGCGCCAGCGGTGCCGCCGCCCACGCCCCATGCCGTCTCTTGATCCCCACGCGCCCCCCTAGCCGTGGAACCCGAGCACGGTGGTGAACCCCTGCGCGCCGTCGGTGAAGCCGGTGCCGACGAGCGTGGTGGCGGGTTCCTTGCGTCCGAAGCCGGCGGAGTACCAGCCCAGCGGGGGTTCGGTCGCGCCGCGATGCGCCCGCCAGGTCAGCTGCCCGGGCAGGTCGAGTACGGCGGAGCGGTCCTCGCCGTCCCGGGTCCAGGTGAGCTGTGCCCGGTTCCCTTCCAGGTCCGCGGTGATCGCCGGGCCGAGGTGGAACGCCAGGCGCACGGCCCGGCGCGGGCCGCGCACCTCGTCGACCACCCGCAACTCCCGGCTCTCGGCGGTCAGTTCCACCCGGCGGCGGTGCACGGAGCCCTGGTAGCCGTCGTGCTCGGCGCACCAGCGGGCCGTCCCCCCGTCAAAGGCGCCGGATGTGTCCACGGCCAGGACGCGGCTGCGGGCCTGCCGGGTCCACAGGAACGGGCCGCCGGAGACGGACTGGTCACCGCCGTCCAGCTGCAGGGTGTTGTGGCCGAGCGTCGACCGGAAGTACTGCCGCCACTCGGGCTGCCCGTGGTAGCAGTACGTCCCCGGGTCGGCGAGCACGTCGACCCCGTCGTGCCGGACCTCCACGGACAGCGCGTCCGCGTGGGCGTGCGCGGCGATGGACAGGAAGCCGTGCGGACCACCGTCGCAGCGGCACCAGATCTCTCCCGTCCCTTCCGGTCCGCGCAGGATCGTCATGCCCGCGTCGGCGAAGTGGGCCGGTCGGCTTGCCGGGCGGGGCACTGCCGGTGCGGTTTCATTCTTCGAGTACGGCTGGATGAGCGCGGCCAGCAGCGGGGTGCGCACATCGGTGCCACCCGCCGCCGGCCACCAGGCGAGCCGGCCGAACACGGCGTCCCCGGTGGCCAGCAGCGAGGCCCAGCGGTCGGTGCCCGCGCCGTCCACGACCAGACCGTGCCCGTCGTCCGCGTCCCCCTGGCGCGGCGGCCGCAGGTGGTTGTCCACGATGGCCGCGAGCGCGTCCGTCATCCGCAGCAGCACCTGCCGGATCGACGCGGGGACCGGCACACCGGCGGCGTCCGCCTCGGCCACCGCGGCCAGGCCGAGCTCCAGCACCAGTCCGTGGTACTCGGTGGCCAGCTCGCGGTTGAGGCCGGAGCCGAAGGTGTTGCTGCGCAGATGCCGCTCCAGCGACCGCAGCGCACCGGCTCGCCAGCGCGCCGAGGCGGGGAACCACCCGAACGCGCAGGCCGCGGCCAACTGCCCGGCGGCCTCGGCGATGACGTGGTTGTTCGCCGAAGACCCCCGGCTGGGGAAGGCGGCCAGCCAGCGCTGGTGGTGCCAGATCTGGTTCACCGCCACCGGGTTGCCCTCGAACAGCCCGGCCGCGCCCGGCCAGCCGTCGAGCAGCCGGCGGATCCACACCCAGGACAGCAGCCGGATCCCCAGCTCGATACCGCTGATCCAGTGCACCCCGCGCAGCGGCGCGTTCGCCGCCCACCAGGACCGCAGGTGCTCGGCCACGCGCTCGGCGTACCGCTCGTTCCCGGTGATCGCGTAGGCGGCGGCGAGCACGGTGAGGTACTGGTGCCGGGACGGCTCCCAGATCTGCTTGATGTCCCCGACCGCGTCCTCGTTCCGGTACGGCACGTCGAAGGCGTAGCCCCACGGAGCCCGGCGCCCGGTCTTCGGGTCGTACCACCAGTCCGGGTCGGCCAGGTCGTCGCGGTCCACCCCGAAGTACTCGGCGTGCCCGGCCATCAGCCGGTCCGCCTCGGCGATGAGACGTTTCGCGGCGTCCGGCGGCACGGCGGTGATCGCCCCGGCGGGCAGTACCGCGGTGAACCGGGCGCCGGTCCCGCTCGGGCACTTGGGCCGCGCCGACCGCCACCGCCGCCTGCGCACCGCGTCGCCCACCCGGCCCGCGACCTCCTGCGGTCCCATCCGGGACAGGCGTCGCAGGTACCAGCCCGGACTCCCCGAGTTCACAGTCATCGCGCCCTCGCCAACGTCACCGGCGCGCCGCCGGCCAGGCCGGTCTGCACGGCGAGGGTGGCCGCCGTGGTGGCGACCAGCGACTCCAGCGGCACCGGCATCGGCCCGCCGGTCCGCACGGCCCTGACGAACGCGGCCAGTTCGGCGTTCTGGCCCTTGTCCCGGGCCTTGGGCAGCCGAGAGGAGACCCACCGCTTGCGCCCGTACACCGAGGCCCGGACGAAGTCGTCGAGCCGCAGCACCTTGCCGTCCGCGATCAGGTCCAGCGTCTCCTTGGGGAAGCCGGACGAGCCGGTGGTGACATAGCTGATGGTGGCGGTGGACCCGTCCGGGTAGCGCAGCACGACCTGCAGGTCCTCGTTGCCGGACGTGGCGACCGCGTACACCGAGACCGGGTCGGCCTCCAGCAGCCAGCTCGCCGTGTCGATGAAGTGCCCGCCCTCGCCGGCGAACCGCGAGCCCTCGCTGCCCTGTTGGAGGTACCAGCTGCCGTGCTCCAGCCGGCCCGCGTTGACCAGGTAGCGCAGGCTCGCCGGACCGGTCCGGGCGCCGAACCGCTTTCTGGCCTCCTGCAGCAGCGGCGCGAACCGGCGGTTGAAGCCCACCTGCAGCCGGTCGTTGCCGGACTCCTCCACCGCCGCGAGTACGCCCGCCAGCTCGTCCTCGGCGAGGGCCAGGGGCTTCTCCACGAACACCGCCTTGCCGGCCAGCAGCGCCCTCCGGGTCAGTTCGGCGTGCGAGCTGTGCCGGGTGACCACGAACACCGCGTCGATGGACTTGTCGCCGAGCACGGCGTCGAGATCGGTGGTCGCCTCGGCGAAGCCGAACTTCCGCTGTGCGTTGGCCGCGGACAGCGCCGTCGTGGTGACGACGGTCGACAACGCGACGCCTTCGCGCCCTGCCAGGTGCGGCAGCAGCATCGACGTCGCGTAGTTTCCCGCGCCGACGAACGCAAGGCGCACCGGCATCTTGGCGAACCGGGCCGGGGTGGACGCCTTGCCGCCGCGCCGCACCGCGGGCACCGCCACCGCCGGGGCCTCCGCTTCCGCTTTCCCTTCCTCCGCGTGCTCGGGGTACCGGAACAGCACCGCCACGGCCTTCAATTCGCCGTCCTTCAGGCGCTGGTACGTCTCGACGGCGTCGTCGAAGTCGGCGACGTGGGAGACCAGGGGCTCCACGTCGACGCGGCCGCGGGCGAGGAGATCGAGGAAGCACGCCAGGTTGCGGCGCTCGGTCCAGCGCACATAGCCGATCGGGTAGTCGCGCCCTTCGAGTTCGTACTCCGGGTCGTAGCGACCGGGACCGTACGACCGGGAGAACCGGACGTCGAGCTCCTTCTCGTAGTACGCGTTCCACGGCAGGTCCAGGCGGCACTTGCCGATGTCGACGACCCGGCCGCGGTCCCGGCAGAGCCGGGCGGCCAGTTCGACGGGCTGGTTGCTGCCGCCGCCGGCGGCCAGGTACACCTGGTCCACTCCGTGACCGCCGGTGAGCTCGGCGACGGCGGCTTCCACCGCCGCGGACGCCGGATCGCCGCAGGCCACGGCGCCCAGGCGCTCGGCGAGCGCGCAGCGCACCGGGTCGGGGTCGGCACCGACGACGCGGACCCCGGAGGCCGCAAGAAGCTGCACGACCAGCTGCCCGATCAGGCCGAGGCCGATGACCAGCGCCACCTCGCCGAGCTGCGGCTCGCCCTGGCGGACGCCCTGCAACGCGATCGACCCGACGGTGCCGAAGGCCGCGTGCCGCGGCGCGAGGCCGTCCGGCACCGGGGTGTAGAGGTTCTTCGGCACCCAGTTCAGCTCGGCGTGCAGCGCGTGCTCGTTGCCTGCGCAGGCAACGAGGTCGCCGACCTTCACCTCGTCGATCCCGGTGCCGACCTGCTCGACCACCCCGCACAGCGAGTAGCCCAGCGGCGTGTAGGAGTCCAGCTTGCCCATCACCTTGCGGTAGGTGGCGGGCACCCCGTTGGTGGCCACGCTCTGCACGACCTTGGCCACCTGGTCAGGCCGGGAGCGGGCCTTGCCCAGCATCGACATGCCGGCCTCGGACACCTTCATGAGCTCGGTCCCGGTGGATATCAGCGAGTAGGCGGTGCGGACCAGCACACCGCCCGGCTTGCACCCCGGCACCGGCACGTCGAGCACCGTCAGCTCGCCGCTCTTGTAGTTCTGCACAACCTGTTTCACCCGAACTCCTCTGATTCCTAAGCCGTTCACCGAGTGCTCTGGCCGGACCCAGAGGTCGCGCCGCGATACCAGTACTCGAGGGTCAGTACGTGCCACAGATGCTTGGAGAAGTCCCGCTGCCCGGCGGCGTCCTCGGCGACCATGCGCGCCAGCGCGTCGCGGCGCAGCAGCCCGGAGTTGACGAGCACGCCGTCGTTGACCACCTCGCGCACCAGCGGTGCCAGATCCCGGCTCATCCAGGCCCGCAGCGGGGCGCTGAACAGGCCCTTGGGCCGGTACACGATCTCCCGGGGCAGGACCGAGGTGGCCGCCTCCTTGAGGACGGCCTTGCCCTGCCGTCCGACGATCTTGCGATCGCCGGGTACCGCGAACGCCGCCCTGACCACCTCGACGTCCACATACGGCACCCGCACCTCGGTCGACGCGGCCATGCTGGAGCGGTCCGTGTACGTGAGGTTCAGTCCCGGCAGGAACATCCGGGCGTCGCCCAGGCACATGCGGTTGACGAAGTCGTCGAGGTCGTTGTCCTGGTAGACGTCCGCATGCTCGGTCAGCACGTCGTCGACCGTCCCCGCCAGGTCCGGATCGACCAGGGCGAGCAGCTCGTCCTGGTCGTACATGGTGTAGCTGCGGCGGAACGCGGTCTCCTCCGGCAGATCGGCGAAGGAGAGGAACCGCTTCGCGAAGCGCACCGACCGGTACCCCCGGCGGGCTGTGGCGACCGGCAGCCGGTCCACGGCCCTGGACAGGCCGCGCCGCAGGGGCCGCGGGACGCGCTGGTAGCGCAGCGCGAGCAGGTTGGCCAGGTGCTTGCGGTATCCGGCGAACAGCTCGTCGGCGCCCATCCCCGAGAGCATCACCTTGACCCCGGCCTCCCGGGCGGCCGAGCAGATCAGGAAGGTGTTGATCGCGGCGGGGTCGCCGATCGGCTCGTCCAGGTGGTACGTCATCTGCGGCAGCAGGTCGAGTACGTTCGGGGCGATCTCGATCTCGTGCAGGTCGACGCCGAACCGCTCGGCCACCTGCCGGGCATAGCGCAGATCGTCCGGCATCGCCTCGAACCTGGCGTCCTCGGCGCGGAAGCCGATCGTGTAGGCGGAGATCCCGGGTTGGTGGCGGGCCGCCAGCGCGGTCAGGTAGCTGGAGTCCAGCCCGCCGGAGAGGAAGGTCGCCACGGGTACGTCGGAGAGCAGGTGGCGTCGAGTCGACTCCTCGACGACAGCGGCGACATCCGGCTGCTCGCCGCTGCGGGCCCGCTCCCGGCCCTCGGCGGCGACGTCCTTCAGGTTCCAGAACCGGCCGCGCTCCACGTGGCCGTCGGGCCGGCACCGCAGCCAGCTCCCCGGCGGCAGCTTCTCCGCTTCGCGGAACGCGCAGCGCGAGTCCGGCACCCAGTAGTACAGCAGCGAGGCCACCAGCGCCGCATGGTCCACCTGCAGCGACCCGCCGGTCACGGCGGCGAGCGCCTTGAGCTCGGAGGCGAACACCACACCCTCGCCGCGCCTCAGCAGGAACAGCGGCTTGATGCCCAACTGGTCGCGGGCGAGGACCAGTTCACCGGTTCGCTCGTCGTAGATCCCGAACGCGAACATGCCGCGCAGCCGGGGCAGGCAGTCGGTGCCCCAGCGCCGCCAGGCCTCCAGCAGCACCTCGGTGTCGGAGGTACCGCGGAAGCGCACCCCGGCGGCTGCCAGCTCGGCGCGCAGCTCGGGCGCGTTGTACAGCTCGCCGTTGTACGTAAGGGCGAGGCCGCCCGAGACCATCGGCTGGGCGCCGGTCTCGGACAGGTCGATGACGGCCAGCCGGCGGTGCCCGAGGTGCACTTCGCCGTCACCGGCGGGGTGGCTGTACCGGCCCGCCGCGTCCGGGCCGCGGTGGGCGAGGGTATCGGTGAGCCGGTCGGCCACGGCCTTCCCGTCCGGCCATCGGTAAGTGCCTGCGATGCCACACATGTCCTACCACGCCTCCTGGTCGCTGTCCGGGGCTCGCCCGGCCGCCATCGACAGCCGCTCGGTCCGCAGCCCGCCCTCCCCCACTGCCTGAACGGCGGGGGAGGTACCCCCACCGTTCTGCCGGGCCGGCCGCTCGCTGCGGCCCCGCAGCGCGATGTGCAGCCCGTCCCACAGCGTGCCGTCGGTCCGGTCACGCGGATCGGGGTCGATCAGCACCACCCCGATCACCGGAACGCGCTGGTCGGCGAGCTGCCGCGCCACGGTGTGCAGCCATGCGGCGCTGCCGTGCCCGGCACGCACGACGAGCACGGTCCGGCCACCGAGGTACTGCAGGTCGGTCCACGCCGTGCCGGGCGCGACCGAGCCGACGCCGATCCTGCGCACCTGAGGCGGCACGGCCGCGGCACGCTCGCCGCTGACCACGGCCGGGTCGCCCGGCTTCCGGCGGCTGCCCGCGAGCTGCGGGCCGGGCAGACCGTCGACGATGACCACCGGATCCTCCGCCGCCAGTGCCCTGGCGACGTTCAGGGCGATCAGGCTCGTGCTGCGCGCACAGCCCAGTTCCAGCAGCGACACCGGTTCCGCGGAGCTGCGCACGGTGCGGGCCAGGGTCGTGGTGAGCCGTTCGCGTGCCGCGCGGTGTTGTCGGCTCTGCCACAGCCCGGCCGGCCGGCGGGGCACGCGGGGCAGCTCCGCGATGACCGAGGCGCCCAGGTTCGCCGCGATCTCCCGGCGCAGCACGGGGCGGTCCGCCACCACCGCGCCGACCGCGGCCACCGCGAGCCCGAGGACCAGCCCGAGGACGAGCCCGATCGCGGCGTGGGTGGCAGCGGCCCTGGGCAGGGAGTGCCGCACCGCGCGCGGGGCGTCCACGATCTGTGTGCCGGTGATGAGCTTGGGGGTGCCGATGCGCGCTTCCTCGGCGCGCTGGGCGAAATCGGCGATCCGCGAGTTGAGCTCGGCCCGGCGGGCGAAGAGCGACTCGATGCTCGCCGACGCTTTCGGGTCGCTCTCCGGCGACCGGTCTCCGATCGCCTTGTTGGTCCTGGCGAGTTCGTTCCGCATGCGGTCACGCTGGTCGAGCAGGGCCTTGGCCTCGGCTTTCGCGGCTTCCCGCATCCGCTTCACATGGTCCGCCACGAACGCATCGGCCACCGCCTCGGCTCGGGCCACCGCTTCCGTGTCGCTGTGACCCGTCACCTCGATCTGCAGCAGGTTGTTGGTCAAGCCGGTGCCCCGGTAGTCCCGCATGAAGTCTTCCGGGTTCTCCGGGGACTTGAGGGACCGCAGGGCCTCGCCGGCGATCCGGGTGGTCCCCAGCAGCTCGACGTCGGTGCGGATCAGCGTTCCGGTGTCGTTCGGCTGGTCCTCCTGATGCGCGACCAGCACCTTGGTCACCGCGGTCGGCGGCGGCACCAGCAGGACCGCCACCGCCGCGCCGACCAGCAGCCCCAGCAGCGCCATGGAGCACCAGAGGCGGCGGCGCCTGCGCACCGCCACCACCAGCGCGTGCAGGTCCAGCAGCGGAGCGGCGGCCGACGGCTCCGCAGTCGTACGCGTCGTCACACCGCACCTCCCGTCGCGTGGCCGCGACCCGCGAGCGCCGAAGTGGCGTCATCCGGAGGATGGCCGGCAGACCGTGTCGGACGGGCCCGGACCGTACCGGCGACGACGATGCCGACGACCTCATGCCCCGCGTCCGCACACGCCTCGGCGATGCCGGCGAGCTCCCCCGCGGTCCAGCTGCCCGCGCTGAGCACGACCAGGGCACCGGACTCGGTGCCGCGGTCCGGCACCAGCGGCCGGGACACCGAAACCCCCACCACCCGCAGCACGCTCGGGGAAGGATCGCTCTCGGCCTCGGCGGCGAGCAGCCCGGCGGCCCGGCGGCCGATCTCGTCGCCGTCCGGTACGACGACCAGCAGCCGCCGGGGCGCCGGCAGCTTCTCCCGGAGGCGAGCGCACACCCGCCCGTAGCGGATCCGCCTGCTGGTCTCGTCGCCGGACATCCGCGGGGCCGGTATGTCCCACCGGGTGTCCACGCCCAGCATCCGGCGCAGCCAGGCCCGCGGGCCACGGCCTTCGGGCCGGTGCGCGGGCCGTTCTCCCGGCACGTCGACGGTACCCAGCAGCGCCGAGCCCAGCGCCGCGGCGATCTCCGGTTCGGTGCGCAGCCGGCGGCTCATCCGTGCGGCGGCGAGATGGCCGATGACCGCGAGCAGGAAGAACAACAGCGCCCCGGCGCCGATGAGTTGCACTCTCGTCGGCGGTGCCTCACCGGTCGGCCGGACCGCCGGCCCCATGACGACCATGTTGGCCTTGTTGCTCGCCGGGTCGGCCTCGTCCAGCTTCTTCATGGCCTCCTGCAGCGCGGTGCGCAGCTTTTCGAGCTCGGTGCGGGCCTGCACGCTCTCCACGGTCTGCCCCGGATCGGCCGCGTTGGCCAGGTCGGTGATGCGGCGGTCGGCCTGCACCACCTTCTGCCGCAGTGCCTCGGGCCCCGCCGCGTCGGGGTCGGCGTTGTCGCCCGCGATCCGCGCGGCGAAGGTGACGAACTGCTGGGCCACCTGGTCGGAGAGCCGCTGCGCGCGCTCCGGGGTGTCGGCCGTACCCGAGATCTTGATGATGTTCCCGTCGGCGGCCTTGGCGCTCACCCGGTCCAGCAGCTCGCTGCCGCTGACGCCCCTCCAGCCGAGCGTGTCGGCCGCGCGGTCGACCACCGCCGAACTGGCGGCGATCTCCGCCTGGGTCAGCAGCTCGCGCTCCTCCCACTGCCCCGCCAGCAGCACCGATGCCGACGTGGTGTAACTCGGCGGGAACAGCAGGGAGGCGCCGTAGCCGACGAGCGCGCCCACCACGGCGACGACGGCGAGAAGCCGCCAGCGCCGACGGAGAATCCGCCCGATCGTGACCAGGCGTATCGTGTCATCGCTCAACGCCGGGGCCTCTTCCCAGCCCGGACCGAACCGCCCGCCGGCACCGGAGTGCGGTCACGGCAGGCGGCGGCGTAGGCGGCGAGCAGCGACGCCTGCGAGTTCCGCCAGGAAAGCTGCCCGCTGATCCGCTCCTGGCCGACCTTGCCCATCCGGGCCCGCCGCTCCGGATCGTCCAGCAGCAGCGCGATGAGCCCGGCGAACTCGGCCTCGTCGTTGGCGGGCGCGTAGACGGCGGCGTCACCGGCGGAGACTCTCGCCTCCCGGAGGTCGAACGAGACGATCGGGCGACCCATCGCCATGTACTCCAGGACCTTGTTCATGGTCGACACGTCGTTGAGCGGATTGTGCGGGTCGGGGGAGAGGCAGACGTCCGCGGTGGACAGGTAGCGCACCAGGTCGGCGTCCGGAATGCGCCCGGTGAACTGCACCTGCTCGGAGAGTCCGAGCCGCCGGGACAGCGCCACCATCGCGTCGAAGGCGTCGCCGGCGCCGACGAACACCGCATGCCAGTCGGTCCGCCCGAGCTCGTCGCGCAGCTTGGCAAGGGCCCGCAAGGCGTAGTCGACGCCGTCCTGAGGGCCCATGACGCCGAGGTAGCACAGCAGATGAGGCTTGCCGCGCTTCAACTCCGGCTCGGGCGGCACCGGTTGGAACCTCTCGACCGCGGGGGCGCTGCGCACCACGAAGACGTCCTCCGGCCGCTTGCCGCCACGGCGCAGCGCGACGTCCCGGTAGCTCTCGTTCGTGGCGAGCACGATGTCCGCGGCCCGGTAGGTCCGCCGTTCCAGCGCGCACACGGCGCGGTAGAGCAGGTCCTCGCCGCGGTCGAACCGGGAGAGGTACAGCTCGGGCACCAGGTCGTGCTGGTCGAAGACGAACCGCGCGCCGCGCCGCTTCAGCCACAGTGCCGGCAGGAACAGCAGGTCGGGCGGGTTGCAGGCGTGGACCACGTCGACCGGGCCGACCTTGCGGGCCAGCCGGACCGTGTGCCACAACGCCGATCCGTACTCCCGCAGGTAGCCGGCCGGCCCTCCGGTGGCCGCGCGCAACGGGTAGCGGTGGATCCGCACCCCGTCGATCACCGCCTCCGGCTCCCTGTCCCGCTTCTCCCCCCGGGGGCAGATGACATGCACCTCCCAGCCCGCGTCGCGCAACGTCGTGCACTCCTGCCACACCCGCCGGTCGAACGGCACCGACAGGTTCTCCACCAGAATCAGCGCGCGACGGGCCGGCCCGTCGCCGCCTATTGCGTCACCAAGCAAGGCCTATGTACCCCGGTTCGGCCCGGCGCGCATCGGCGTCGGGGAGGTGGATGAGGTCGACGATCACCGGGCCGTCGCCATGGGGCAGCGCCGAGAGCACGTCCGGGTCCCTGGTCCCGACCAGGCACACCTCGGCGTGTTCGAGCACCTCGTCGACGGACTCCGCGAGCAGCTGCGCGAGGTGCGGCAGCCGGGTCTCGATGTACTCGCGGTTCGCGCCCATCAGCCGGGAGAGGCTCACATTGGCGTCGTGGATCCGCAGGTCGTACCCCTTGCCGAAGAGCCGCTCCGCCAGCTCGACGAGCGGGCTCTCGCGGAGGTCGTCGGTGCCGGGTTTGAAGGACAGCCCGAACAGGCCCACCCGGCGCTTGCCGGTGCGCTCGACCAGGTCCACCGCGCGCTGCAGATGGTCGGAGTTGGAGGGCAGCACATGGGCGAGGATGGGCACCGAGACATCGGCCCGCCGCGCCGCGTGGACCAGGCTGCGCAGGTCCTTGGGCAGGCAGGAGCCGCCGAAGGCGAAGCCGGGCCGCAGGTAGGCGGGGCTGATGTTCAGCTTGCGGTCGGCCAGGAACACGTCGATCACCTGGTGCGAGTCCACCCCGAGCGCCTGGCACACCGCGCCCAGCTCGTTCGCGAAGCCGATCTTGAGGCCGTGGAACGCGTTGTCCGCATACTTGATCGCCTCGGCCGTCGGGACCGGCACCCGGAACACCTCGCCGGGCAGGCCGTCGTACAGCGCCGCCACCACGTCGCCGCTCGCCGGGTCGAGCTCGCCGATGACGGTCTTGGGCGGGTCGAAGAAGTCCCGCACGCTCGTGCCCTCGCGCAGGAACTCCGGGTTGACCGCGACCCCGAAGTCCACCCCGGCCGTACCGCCGGCGGACTTCTCCAGGATCGGTACCAGCAGGTTCAGGCAGGTCCCCGGGAGCATGGTGCTGCGGAACACGACGGTGTGCCGACCCCCCTGCTTGGCCCCCTCGGCCAGCGCGGCGCCGATCTCCTCGGTGACCCGCTCCAGATATGTGGTGCACAGGCTGCCGTTGGGCTCCGACGGTGTGCCCACGCAGACCAGCGAGACATCGCTGCCCATGATCGCTTCGCGGACGTCGACGGTGGCGCGCAACGCTCCGGTCCGTACGACCTCGGCGGTGAGCTCGCCGATCCGCTCCTCGACCACCGGGGCCTTGCCGTCGTTGACCAGGTCGACCTTCGCCTGGTTGACGTCCACCCCGATGACCTCGTGGCCTTGGCTGGCCAGGCACGCGGCCGACACGCAGCCCACGTAGCCGAGCCCTAAGACGCTGACCTTCATGACCCGTCCCTCCCCCCAGGCAGGCCCTTTTGGCCTGCAGTCCGTACTCCGATGGGACCGTTGAGCCGCAGCCCGCCGCGCATCAGTAGGCCCCCTGCCCCTGGAGCACCGCACGCAGCGTCTTCCACAAGATCACTGTGTCCAGGGCGAGCGACCAGTCCTCCACGTACCGCAGGTCCAGCCGCACCGCCTCCTCCCACGGCAGGTCGCTGCGTCCGCTGATCTGCCACAGGCCGGTGAGCCCGGGCTTGACCAGCAGCCGCCGCCGGATGTCCGGGCCGTACGCGGCGGACTCCTCCGGCAGCGGAGGCCGCGGACCGACGAGCGACATCGAGCCGGTGAGCACGTTGAAGAGCTGCGGGAGCTCGTCGATCGAGTACCGGCGCAGTACCGCTCCCACCCGGGTCACCCGCGGATCCCGGCGGAGCTTGAACAGCAGCCCTGCACCCTCGTTGCGGTGGGCCAGCGCGGCACGTACCCCGTCAGCCCCGGCGACCATGGTGCGGAACTTGAAAATGGTGAACTCGCGGCCGTCCTTGCCGACTCTGCGCTGGCGGTAGAACGCCCCACCCCGACTGTCCGCCAGCACGAGCAGCCCGACGCACACCATCAGCGGCGCGAACAGGATCAGCAGGATCGCCGCGCCCATCCGGTCGACGACCTCTTTGACCGCCCGGCGGCCCCCGGTGAAGGTCGGCATGCTGACCCGCAGCAGCGGGATCCCGAGCACCGCGTCGACGTGCAGCCGCGGTCCTGCCACCTCCATGAGCACGGGGGCCACGACCATCTCGGCATCGCTGCCTTCGAGGTTCCAGGCCAGCCGCTGCAGCCGGTCCGGTGACCAGTGCGGGTCCGGTGTGACCGCGACGACGCGGTAGCCGTTGCGGTGGACGTGGCCCGCGACGTCGGCCAGTCGGCCGACGACCGGCACTCCGTCCAGTTGGTCACCGTCGAGCCCGGGACTGTCCGCCGTGCACACCGCCTCCACCCGCCAGCCGAGGTGCGGAAACTTGCGGGTGCGGGTGATCAGGTCGCGCACGGTGGCCAGGCTCCCGGCAGCGAGCACCGGGCGCAGACACCGGCCCTCTTTCCGCTGTTTGTGCAGCCAGAGGCGCAGCAGATACCGCTCGGTCATGGTGATGAGCGCGATCGCCGGGATCGCGACGAAGATCCAGAGTTTGATGTTGCGCGAGGTGAGGGCTATCCCGCTGAGCGCCAGTACGACGGCCGCCGTGAACAGTGAGCGTCCGAGCCGACGGAACTCCTCGGCGCCCTGGCCGAGCACGGCCGGAGCCCACGCCCGGCTCACCGCGAGCGCCCCCAGCACCAGCAGCTCGGTGCCGAAGGCGAGAATCCTCCACTTCTCGTGCCAGTTGGCCGCGTCCCGGACCCCGAAGAAGCCGCCGATCGCCGCCACCACGAAGGCGGTGGCCACCGTATCGCTGGTGATCACGGTACGGCGGTACCGCTGCTCCCAGTCGATCACAGGCCGGCGGATCGCCCCGTTCTCCAGACGCCCGCGCGCCGAGGGAAAAGAACTGGATAATTCCCCCTGCTTCACCGACCCGCCCAAGTTGCCAGCGGGCTCGACGTGCTCGCTCAACACGGTTCCTCCCCCCGGGAGGCCCCCGCCCCCCGCTGTTCCACCCCTCGGGAGGCCCCCGCCCCCCGCGCCGCGCTGTTCCTCCCCTGGGGAGGCCCCCGCCCCCCGCGCATGACACATCCCGGCTACTGCAGCGCTACTTGAACAACTCACCCTGGCGGCAGCGGACTTGTACGTCCTGCCAGACCCTCAAGGTGCGTGGGAACCGTCGAAACCCCGGGCGCTCCCCGCACCCAAGGCCCCTCTCGGGCTCCAAGAATTGACCACCCCCACCTATGGCCCGGGGA
This sequence comes from Streptomyces sp. NPDC002446, assembly GCF_053595675.1. Classification (NCBI taxonomy): domain Bacteria; kingdom Bacillati; phylum Actinomycetota; class Actinomycetes; order Kitasatosporales; family Streptomycetaceae; genus Streptomyces; species Streptomyces sp. NPDC002446. Next base: position 79,983 of record NZ_JBSFYC010000024.1, read on the forward strand.
CGCGACTACTGGCCGTCCGTAGTGCCGGACCTATAGATCATTAATGGTCGCCTCGTGACCGACCAGCTGAAGCACGGTCAATCTAGACCATCGGGACCAGTATGTAGAGGGGATGTGTGCAACTTGTGGTCAGGCTTTGAGACTTGAACCATCGATCGGCAACCGCCTACGAGTGCCCCGACGACGAAGACGTGCCGCGTGAGCTGCGGTGATGGGAGTTCACGCGGATAGTCGACCAGGCCCTGACAGCTTCCGCTTACCCGCACGCCCGCACGACTGTTCGACCAACTCTTCGCCGTCCGTCGCGCTGATGGCGGTCATCTGTACGAACTTGTACGTCATTTTCAAGCGGCGGGACCGGCTCTGAGCACGTTGGCTAATGCTTTGCGGGAGGAAGGTCATCATTCGTGGGCTGCGGCGGCTTGAAAGTAACGCACGCGAAATTCCACGTGGTCACGACGATCTCCTTGCCGTGCGACATGACGACCGTCTTCACCGGCACCACCCCGCAGTCCTCCGGTACCAGCCGAGGGTGCTGAACCGCGGCCGTCCGGCTCGGCGCGGACGCATTCGGGGCGGCAAAGGCCGTCTCGGTCACGCCGCCGACCACCATGACCAGGCCCGAAAGCCCGGCGCCGGTAACAGCACCTGCCCTGAAGAGACGCTTGCGCATGGGCCTCTCCTCTCAAGCAACTCAAGCAGCCCCCTCGCTGCGATCTACGTTACGCCTTGGCTTTGCCACCGCGAAAGTTGATCGGCGTACCATACGGGGCTGCCGCGCCGCATTTTTCCGACTACGTAGCGGCAAGGTCCGTTTCCGCTGAGTCATTCCGCTGAATCATTCCGCTGGGTCAACAGCTGTCTACCGGTATTCGCCGGTCTCCTCGATGGCGACAGAGGCCCCGCCGGGCAATGCCTGGCAGGGCCTCTGCGGCTGGTGACGGCGGGAGTTGACCACCGGGAGCGGCTCAGCGGTGAGTCAGCAGTTCGCCTTGAGGACGTGAATACCGGACACCAGCGTGCCCTCGAGTTTGTAGCAGTGATTCTTGTCGGGTTCGTTGATGTACAGCGGCTGTGAGCCTCCCGACCAGTACACGGTGACCGTGACTCCCGTTGCCTCCGCGGGGAAGTAGCCCTTCCAGCTGGTGCCGATCGGCCTGTCGTGCTGGCAGTAGTTCTTGTTCGCTATGCCGTCCGGGCCCTGCCAGGCGTAACAGGTATCGATGAGGGACCCCGCCTTGTGCTCGAACGAGATGTAGTTGTCCGAGGATGCCGCCGCGGACGGCGCCGTCATTACCGCGCCGGCCAGGGCGAGGCCCAGTGCGGCGGCACCGAATGTCAGCCTGCGCGGTGTGCTGTGTGCGCTGGAGTTCAGCGTCGGCTTCGATGGTCCGAGCATGTCCTAGCAGCCCTTCTCATTGATTTTCGGGGCGAAGGTGTAGCCGCTGAGTTCATAGCAGTGACTGCGGCCCAGGTCCGTGATCTGGGGGGACACATTGCCGCCGCCGATCTGGGCCGCCACCGTGACCTCGACCCTGACGCCCTGGGCGTCATCGGGGATCTCCACTCGCCAGTCCGTCCCCTTGGGCTTTGCGTAGTCGCAGGAATCCGGGGTTGCCGAGGACTTCCAGTGGTAGCAGGTGTCGACGAGGAACCAGCCGTTGTTGGTGAAACCGATGGAGTTGCCCGAGCTCGCAGCGGCGGCGGACGGTGCCGTCATCGCCGCGCCGGCCAGCGCCATTCCCAGGGCGGCGGCACCATAGGCCGCCGATTTCTTGATGTTCCGCACAGGATGACCCTTCGTGGAGTTGGAGCGGAGCGGAGCGGGGCCGGCGGCTCAGCGGCCGTTCTTCAGCGTGGCACCGCACGCGACCACGTCGGTGTCCGCCCGCGCCGCCACGTTCAGCGGGATTTCGGTGCGCAGCCCGGTGATCTTCGCGCCGCCGAACTCGCCTCCCTGGATCGTCACATCGGAGGTCCGCTGTTCCATGTCATGGCCCATCATCAGCATCCCCTTCTGCCCGGGCTTGATGGTGATCCTGATGTCGCCGCTCTTCGATTCGGCGTTGGTCTCGCTGTACTGGGCGGAGGCGCCGACTCCCAGCTTGTCCTTCACCAGGGTGATATCGACGCTGCCGCCGACGTTCCACCCCCAGGTGAAGGTCTTGCTTCCGCTGAGCGTCTGGTTCATCTCCGCCTGACCGCCGCTGCAGTTCTGAATGGGACCGATGCCCATTCCGGCGTTGTCGACGTCGAACCACTTCGTGACCTGCTTGGATTCCACGGTCGTCGAAGCGCACGACACCTTGCCGTCCTTGCACTGTTCCAGTGCACGCTTGACTTCTTCGGCAGAGTCCACCCGGTAACCGTTGTCGTAGGTGACGGAGGGGCTGCCTTGCTCCACCCAGGTGTCGGTGTGGCCATTGACATCGGTGAATCCTGCGCCTTGCGCAGCCGATGCCGTAGGTGCCGCCATGGCCAGCGCGAAAGTCACCGCGCCGAGGCCGAGAGCTATTCGGGATGTGGATGCGGAGATCAATGTGTTCCTCACTCTGTTGCCGGTGGAACCCGAAACCCGATGCCAAGGAGAGTCCGTCCCCGTGCTCTCCCGCGATGCCTGCCTTCAGCAGCCCGTTTCCTGGAGCTTCGGCCGGTCGACGAGTCCGGTGATCTCGAAGCAGTGATTGGTGTTGGTGTCGGCCACCACAGCGCTGTCCACCGTGTCGTAGGTGACCACACTCGCGCTGAGGTCGATCTTGGCGCCGGTCGCTTCCGCGGGGAAATACGCCTTCCAGGTGTCGTTCACGGGCCGGACGTTGTGGCAGTAGTTCTTGCCCTCGGCACCGCGCCACTTGTAGCAGGTGTTGGCGAGGATGCCGGCGTGGTTGGTTATCTGGATGTAGTTGTCGGATCCCGCGTAGGCGGCGGGGGCGGAGAGCACGGTCGAGAAGCACGCGGCACCCACCGCGAGCAGACCGATTACGGCCCGATGGTTAACCTTCACGGTTGCCACTCCTTCTTGCGCAGTTCCGTCTTGCGCAGTTCCCTCTTGCGCAGTTCCCACTGCATTGCTTTTCTGAGTAAGTCATGGGAGGGGGAACCAAATCAATTGGTTCCGGTTAAGACTGCGGTCCCCGGAGTAAGGCCCTCGGGGCAACCACGAGGAAGGCCGGAAGAAACCGCGAACCACGGTTTTCGACCACGAGGACCCACGACTCCCGACGCCTGAGCACCACAGGTCCGACGACTGCCCCCGGGAATACCGAAAGCCCCTCACGCCGGGGCGAGGGGCTAGGAGAGGTTCGTTCGTCAAGCAAATCGCCTCGGATACGGCGATGCCGGATGCCAGATGGCAGATGCCGGCGTCTCAGGAGTCCGCGGGATCCCTCCCGCTGCGGTTTCTTTCGGCATCGGCCATCGCGGCCGCCAGATGCGGACGACCGGTGATCCCGAGCTTGCGGTAGACGCCGGTGAGGTGGGTCTCCACGGTCCGCAGCGACACGAAGAGCAGTTCCGCGATCTGTTTGTTGCTGTATCCCTGAGCCGCCAGCGCGCTGACGCGCTCCTCCCCCGCCGTCAGCACGCGGACTCCCGGGCCCCCGGATCGTGCCACGCGCCCGCCGGCGAGGTGCAGCCGCTCCTCCAGCCGCGTGGCGAGCACCGTGGCGCCGCACTCGACGGCGAGGTCCAGGCCCTGGCGCAGTGCCCTGCGGGCGCCGCGTTTGTCGTCCTGCCGCAGCAGGGCGTCCCCGAAGTCCTTCAAGGCGCGGGCGAGTTCGAGGCGTGCGGGGCTGGCGCCGAGGACGTTCACGGCTTCGGCCAGCATGTCCAGCCCCTGGGGGCCGCCCGTCGCCGCTCCCGCCCCCCGGAGCGCCACCCCGAGGGCCCGCGGGATCCGGCAGCGCCGTGCGAGTTCGAGCTCCTGCTCGGCACACGTACGGGCCGATCTGGCGTCCCCCAGGGCGAGATGGGCGGCCGCGGCACGGGAGCGCCACGGCGCGATCGCGGGGCTGACCGTCCCCGCCGCCTCGCTGTAGTGGCCGGACTCGCGGAGCAGGGAGAGCCCGGCACGCAGATCACCCCGGGCGATGCGCAGGGCCGCCAGGCTCAGGAGGAACCTCGGCCGTGCCCATGCCACGTCCGCCTGCCCTCCGACGGAATGCCCGGCCGCAACCCGCTCGGCGGCCTCGATCCGGCCCTGAGCGAGAAGTGCGTCGATCCTGATCGTGTCGAGCGACAGGGCGTACGGGAGCCTCCCGGTGGGGGAAGCCTGCTCCGCGGCGGCCTGCGCCGTACGGAGAGCTGCGGCGATGTTCCCGCGGCGCAGCGCCAGCGCGGCCTGGTAGACCATCAGGGAGGAGACGAGCAGCTCCATGCCCTTGCCCGAGATCTCCCGTGCCAGATGGCGGTTGAGGTGCTCCGCGGTATCGAGGTCATCGAGGTAGAGCAGGGTCTGGGCGACGAAGTAGTGCAGCGGGAACAGATCGTGGGAGAACGCCGGAAGATTGACCGAGGCGCGCTCGATGAGCCCGGCGACGTACGGGGCGGGCGCGGCCGCTCGCAGGGCGCCGAAGGCATGTATCGCGAGCAGTTGCCGTTCCCCCGCGGTGCGGTCGGCCAGTTCGTCGGGCGCACCAGGAGACGGCTCCGGAGCCGGGCCGGTAGCGGACGGCCGCTCGAACTCCATCCAGGAGCGCAGCGCGGTCATCCGCAACGCCAGCTCGCGATCGGCCGCCCCCGAGCCCGCCGTGGGCCGGTCGCACAGCGCCGCGATCTTCCGGTCCACGCTCGACAGGTCCGTACGGGAGCCGCACGACAGGAGCAGGGAGTAGGCCAGGACTCCCAGGGCGTCGCTGCGGGCCTTCTCGTCGGGCAGCCCTTCGAGCGCGCTGGTCACACAGGAGATGGCCAGGGCGGCGTCGTAGTGGCTGGCCGCGATGCCGAGTTCCAGGAGGACCCGGGCACGTTCGGGGCCGTCCAGGGGCTGGTTCAGCGCGGCGCGCAGATAGGTCACGGCGGTCTCCGGTGCGCCCCGGCGTATCGCCTCGGCGGCCGCTCTGCGCAGCGCCGGCAGGACCCAGGAGCCGTGCACGGGGCCGGCCGCGAGCAGATGGGCCGCGACCTCCTCGTCGGGACGTCCGCTGAGACAGGACACCTGGGCGGCGCGCGCGTGGCCCAGACCGAGCTCCTCGGGCGAGAGCGTGCCGAGCACGGTGTCGCGTACGACGGGATGGGTGAAGCGGGGGTCGCCGTCCGCCCGCAGCAGGCCGAGCGACCGCAGGTCCTGTGCCGCGGACCGCACCACGGCCCGCCCGGTCCCGCAGTACGCGGCGAGCAGTTCCGGAGGTTTGCGGTCCCCCAGGAAGGCCAGCGCCCGCGCCACCTCCACGACCTCGTCGGAGGCCTGACAGAGCCGGTGGGAGATCTCCGCGCCGAGACTCGGCAGGGTGACCGTGGGGATCCGGTCCCGGAACTCCGTCGTCGGCCGCACCCCGCTGCGCCGCGCCTGGTGGAGCAGCGCGCGGACGAACAGCGGGTGCCCGCCGGTGGCGGCGTGGCAGGCGGCGCAGAAGGCCGCATCGGGCTCCTCGGCGCCCCACACCGTCTGCACCAGCTTCGCCACGTCGTCCGGGTCGAGCGCCGTCACGACGACGGTGTGGCAGTTGGCGGGGCGAACGAGCTCGGCGAACAGCGGATCGAGCCTTCTGGCGTCGGCGCTGCGGGTGGTCACGGCGATCAGCACGGGGTGGCCGTCGGCCCGTCCGACGAAGTGGACCAGCCACCGCAGCGACGGCCGGTCGATCCACTGCAGGGCGTCGACCGCCAGGAGCAGGGGTTGCCGGCGGGACAACCGGGCGACGAGATCGTCAAGTCCTCGTAATGTCGAGGCCGTCACGTCCGCCGCCTCGGGCAGTGGATCGGTGGCGGCGGCATCGTCCAGCGCCCGCAGCGTGGCCGGTCCGGTCCCCGCCAGGAGTGCCGCCCGCTCGGCTTCGGAGACGTCCGCCAGCAGGGGCCGGAACAGCTGCCGCACCGCCCCGAATGCGAAGTCGCGCTCCAGTGGGTGGCAGCGGGCCCGCAGCACCCGGAACTGCTCGTGACGCTCCCACCAGGTGCTGAGCAGGGCCGACTTGCCGATGCCGGCCGAACCTTCGAGCTGTACGACGCGGACCCGGCCGGAGAGGACGTCGGCGGCCACCGCGTCGATGGCAGCGAGCTCGCATTCGCGCCCCACCAGCGGCCAGTCGTCACCACACGCATCGCGGGAATGCCCGAACGTCACCAGTTGCTCAACTCTCATCGTTCTCGTCTGGCTTTCGTCTGGCTTTCGAGACGTCCCTGTGAGCGACGCGGTTGCCTGCGCCGGGCGACCGGATGCGCGGGGCGGATGCGCGGGGCGGGGTGACCGCCTCAGCGGCGAGGAGGCGCCGGTGGCCGAGGTCAGGGCCGGTTGCGGGGGCGGCGGGGGCCCGCGGCGAGGGGTACGCCGGTGCGGCGGCTCTGGGCGGCCGACGCCGGAGAGCCGCCGCTCCGCGCCGCCTCCAGCGGAATCACCGGCTTCCTGTACGGCGGCCGCTCACCGGACGGCCTGTAGCCGGGCAGCCGTGTCGTGCCCCAGACGTACGGATCGGCCTGGGCACTGCCGTACGGCGACCAGGCGAGCCGCGACCGCCCCGCCCCGTTCGTCGCGTCGGAGTCGTAGACGAGGATGTTCGCCGTCATCGCGCCGGGATCGACGGTGGCCGGCAACGCATGGAGCGGAATCTTCGCCTCGACGGTGTAGCCGTCGTACGGCTCGCTCACGCTGGAGGCGACCTCCAGGCCCGGGGCCGTCTCGTGGGCGGGCCCTTGACGGTGGTCGGCATCCCTGGCCGCGCACGGCCCGCCGCCGGAGGTGAAGGGGAGGATGCCGGCCTTGAACGTGGCGGAGGTGTCATCGGCGTCGCCGCGCGGGTCGAGGCCGATCTCGACCGAGTCGGTGCGCCAGTGCCGCTTGCAGTCGTCCCCGCCGAGCGCACTGCCCTTCACGTCATCGTGGACCTCCACGAGGACGTACAGGTCATCGCCGTGCCGGACGAGGCGGGCGGAGGCCGAGCAGTCGTCGGCCGATGCGCACTCGGCGTCCTGCCAGTGCACCAGCCCGATCCTCTCGCCCGGGTACTCGCCCGGGGAGCCGGCGCCGTCGACCTCGGGCGTGCGCGAGACGGCGGGGACCGTGGTGGCGGGCGGGTCGGGGTAGTCGGGCTGGGCGTCGTTGGCGAGCCATGGCATCCCCGCCTTCTGTGTCCAGGCCCGGAATTCGGCGAACAGCGGGCGCAGCTGCCGCTGTTCGCGGACGGGGGCCGGCACCGGTTTGCCGTCCACGGCAAGTACGGAGAACCAGTCGCACCCGAGGCGGTCACGACGGGTGCTGAGCTCGGCGGGGAGGGTCCCGAAGCCCTGCGTGACGTACTTGCGTGCCGCGTTGCGTTCCTGCTGCGCCCAGGTGGTGCCGTACTTCTGCGACCACTCGCCCTCCCAGACGCCTTGCTGCGGCAGCCCGGTGGCCGGGTCGCGCACCTGGGCGGCGGCGCAGCCGGGACCGACCGGTCCCTTGAAGCGCCAGTTCTGGGCGAGCAGCCGGGCCGGCCGCCAGGGCCGGTACCGCTCCTCGGTGATCTGCCGCGGGAAGGCGCCGGGGTCCGCGGCCAGCCGGTACGCCTCGGCCGCCAGACGGGCGGCGAGTTGGTGGCCACCGTGCTGGTCGAACGGGCGCGGGTCCATCGTCACCACGGTCTTGGGGGTGGTGGCGCGGATCAACCGGACGAGCCGTTCCAGGGTGTCGGGCCGCCGGGGCGGGCCGTCCCAGACCCGGGAGGTCAGCGGGGCGGAGAGGGTGTACCAGAAGTCCGGCTTGTCGAGGTAGAAGACGTTGCGGATGCCGACGGGCCCGAGGGCCGACCGTTCCTCGGCCTCCCGGATCCGCCCGAGCGCGGCGCCTTCCTCGGGGCCCGCCGCGTTGCCGCCGCCCTCACCGCGGGTGATCGTCACAACGCCGGCGCTCTGGCCGTCCCGCTCGTTCCACTGCCCGAAGGCGGCCAGGGACTGGTACTCGTCATCCGGGTGGGCCCCGATGAAGAGGACGTCGGTGTGCGCGGGATCCGATGCGCGTACCGCCCCGGGCGGCTGCTGCGCGCTGACCGCCGCGGTGGGGAGGGGCGCGGCGGCCGCCAGGCTCAGGCCGAGGCCCAGGACCAGGCCCAGCAGCGTTCTTGTGGCGTGCCGCAGAAACATCTCGGGTCCCCTTCCGTGCCGTCGGCGCTCCCGTCAGAGGCTGCGGCCCCGAAGCGTTTCCGCAGGTGACGACCGGCCGGGATCCGTCCGAGTGAGTGATGCACCGACGCCGGAAGCGCGTACGGCAGCTGCGCACCCTCACCCGTCGCCTGCGGACGGACGCATCGCTCCAAGATCCGCGCGGACCATGCCACTCGGAGCCTGTGCCTCGGGCGTCCTTGGGCGTCCTTGGGCGTCCTCGGGCGTTGTCAGTGGTGCCTCGTACCGTGGGAACCATGAGTGATCAGGGGTGGGCAGGGGCGGGCAGGGGCCCGCGAAGGGGTACTGGGACGAGATGACGGGCAGGTGGGCGTGTCAGCGTGCCAGACGACCCAGAAGGGAGGAGGCGGCAGCGATGCCGAGGGCGGCGGCCGCCGTCAGAACGGCGTAGTCCAGGGCCAGATGAGCGTGTGTACCGAGGAGGAGGCCGCGTAGGGCATCGATCTGATAGCTCAGGGGGTTGACCATGCTGACCGCTTGAAGCCAGCCGGGCATGACCGCCACCGGATACAGGGCGTTGGAGGCGAAGAAGAGGGGCATGGTGATGGCCTGGCCGATACCCATCAGACGGTCGCGGGTGAGCACGATCCCGGCGATCGTCATGGAGAGGCAGGAGAAGAAGGCCGAACCGAGGATCACAGCGAGGGCCACACCGATCAGCCGCAGCGGATTCCCGGTCATGGCCACGCCCAGCAGCGCCGCGATGACGATCACCACCACGGCCTGGATCAGCGCCTTCACCCCGGCGGCGAAGGCCTTGCCGGCGATCAGCGCGGACCGTGGGGTGGGCGTGACCAGCAGCTTGGTGAGGATGCCGGCGTCCCGCTCCCAGATGATCATGATGCCGTAGAAGATCGCGATGAACATGGCCGACTGCGCGATGATGCCGGGCGCCAGATAGTCGATGTACGGGGTGCCACCGGTCGGGATGGCGTTGATGCGGGTGAAGGTCTCGCCGAAGACCAGCAGCCACAGGGCAGGCTGGACGGCGCGGGTGTACAGCTCGGTCCGGTCGTGGCGCAGCTTCTGCACCTCGACCACGCACATCGCGGCGACTCTGGCGGGCAGCACCCGCCACCCGGTGCGGGGGCGCGGTGGGGCCAGCAGCAGATCCAGTCCCCCGGCGCCGGTGGTGGTGTCAGCCGACCCGGTTGGCCGTGCGGCGGGTGCTTCGGACATCGCGAAAGTCTCCTGCCTGCTCGTCGAGGCCGCTGCCGGCGACGTCCCGGAAGACGTCCTCCAGAGTCGGCACGGCGTCGGATGAGCGCGATGTGGCTGAGGGGCTCGGGGCGGTGGATGGCCCGGGGGCGGTGGAGGTGCTCGGAGCCGTGGACGGGCTCGGTGCCGTGGACGGGCTCGGTGCCGGTGCCGTGGCAGGTGGCGCCGCAGTGCGGTCTGCGCGGCGCCGGGCGCGCAGGGCGGCTTTGAGGGCGTCCGGTGTGCCAAGGGCGCGGATACGGCCGTGGTGTATCAGGGCGACGCGGTCGCAGTACTGGTCGGCCTCGTCCATGTAGTGCGTGGTCACCAGCACGGTCATACCGGTGGCGGCCCGTACCGCGTTGATGTGTTCCCAGACGCTGGTGCGGGCGATCGGGTCGAGGCCGATCGTCGGCTCGTCGAGCATCAGCAGGCGCGGCGCGCTGACCAGCGCCTGCGCGAGTTCGAGACGGCGGATCATGCCGCCGGAGTACGTCTTGGCGAGCCGGCCGGCGGCGTCGGTGAGACCGACGGCGGCCAGCGCCTGAGTGACACGAGCGGCGCGCTCACGGCGCGGGACATCGAAGACGCGGGCGAACAGGGCGACGTTCTCGCGGCCGGTCAGTCCGGCGTCGGCGGAGAGCTGCTGCGGTACGTAGCCCAGCAGCCGGCGGACCGCCATCCGCTCCTTCGCCGCGTCATGCCCGAATACCCGCACCATGCCCGCCGGGACGGGCAGGAGCGTGGTGATACAGCGGATCGTGGTGGTCTTGCCCGCACCGTTCGGGCCGAGCAGGCCGAAGACCTCACCGGCGCGTACGGAGAGGTCCACGCCGTCCACGGCCTTGGTCTCGCCGAAGGCGTAGTGGAGAGCGCGGCAGGTCACGGCATCGGGAGCGGGCGTGGGCGGCGCCGCTTCGGCGGCCGGTCCCGCTTCGGCGGCCGGTCCCCCTTCGGCGGCCGGTCCCGGTCTGCGCGCGTCGCCGGTGGTCATCCGCCCTCCGCCTCCTCGTGCAGGTTGTGAGCGAGCCTGCGCAGCGCCGGCAGGGCGGCGGCCAGCGCCGCCTGGTCGGCCTCGGGCAGGCGCGCGACCTGCTCGCGTACCAGCGCGCTGCGCCGCGTCTCCCAGTCACGCAGCCGCGACCGGGCCGCGGCCGTGGGGAACAGCAGGGCCGAGCGCCGGTCGTCGGGGGCGGTCTCGCGGCGCAGATAGCCGGCCCGGCTGAGCTGATGGACGAGGGTGGAGACCGAGTTGCCCGCGAGACAGAGTTCCTTCGCGGCGGCGGACACCCGTATGCCGGGGCGGGCGGAGACCAGCCGCAGGAGTTCCACCTGCGCGCCGCGCAGTCGGGGGACGGTCAGCCCGCTCCACAGCCGGCGCCGGATCAGCCGCTGGACACCGGCCAGGACATCGGCGAGCGAATCGGGGAACTCCCCTGCAGCCATACCCTGATTTTAGCTCTGAGTGAGAGCTAGCGGCCAGGAAGCACACGCGGGTGCACGCGATAGCATCACGCCCCATGGCCAGACCCAAGGAGTTCGACCCGCACGCCGCGCTCGCGGTGGCGACGGAGACCTTCCGCCGCCAGGGGTACGAGGGCACCTCCGTACAGGATCTGGTGGCGGCGCTCGGGATCAACCGCTCCAGCATGTACGCGGCCTACGGCTCCAAGCACGACCTCTACCTCAAGGCCCTGGAACGCTACAGCGCGGGCGAGGCCGTAAAGGCGCGGGAGGAGCTGTCGGGGAGCGGTCCGGCGCTGCCCGCCCTTCGCGCGTTCCTGCTCTCCTATGTGGAGGCCGCGCTCGCGGACCCGGAGCGTACCGGGTGCATGGTGACCCACGGCGTGATGGAACGCCTGCCCGGTGACCCGGAGGCCGCCGACCGGCTGCGCGCCGCACTCGGGGCGCTGGAGGAGGCCTTCTCCTTCCTGCTGCTGCGCGCCCGCACCAACGGGGAGCTCGCGCCCGGCACGGACGTGCGCAGCGCGGCCCGGTTCCTGGTGACGTTCACGCAGGGGCTGCGGGTGATGGAGAAGGCCGCCGACCACGGCTATCTGACCGAGGCGGTGGACCAGGCCCTCAAGGGCCTCTCCCCCGCTGCCTGAGCGCCCTCCGCACACCGGCTGCCGACCAGCACCGACACGGTCGGCAATTCCAGGCGGCCGCACGTTGTCCACAGCCTCGATGGACGGCCTTGACAGCCACATGTGGGCGGAGAAGTCTGGTTCTTCCGGCCATTGCCGGAAGTTGGGGGAATCCGAAGGTACCGGGGGTACCGGAGGTGACGGGGGAATCGGGGGCTCATGCTCAGGTATACGTCTGTGCGCACGAGCGCGACATCGACGGACAACGCAACACACACCGCAAGCGAAGCACGGCAGCAACGGGGGGAACGGCCGGGACGAGGACCGCGGCCGGGACGAGGACCGCGGCCGGGACGAGGACCGCGGCCGGGACGAGGACCGCGGCCGGAACGGGGATCGCAGCCGGGACGAGGGGAACGGCCGGAACGGGAACAACGGCGGACACGGGCGCCACAGCAAGCACCGAGGCGACGAGGAGGACAGAGTCGACAGACCCGCCGGACTACCGCTCTCCGCGCAGCGATCCTCGCCCTCTCCGTCCCCCTCTCCCTCTCCCTCTCCCTCTCCCTCTCCCTCTCCCTCTCCCTGACAGCCTGTTCGTCGGACGGCGCGAGCGCGGACAGGGCGGGCGGCTCCGCCTCGTCGACCAGCCCCGCGACACCACCGACTCCCTCCGTCGACCCCGGCGCCTATCGCCAGTCGCTGGCCAAGGCCCTTCGCCCGCTAGACAGCGCGCTGCGCGCAGTGGACAGGGCACACGAAGGCGGATCGCTGGACAAGGCCCTCGACACCGCCGCCGCCAGGGCCGACGCTGCCGCGGACGCACTGCAGACGGTCCGCACACCGGACAACGCCAGCGCCGGAAACAGCCAACTCGCCACTTCCCTGCGTGCTTTGGGGCAGGACCTCAAGAGCGCCCGTGGCGAGGGCGGCCGCTGCGCCGCCTCACCGCGTGTCGAACTCGGCTCGGCCCAGAGCCCGCAGAGCGTCAAGGAAGCCGGACGTGCGCTCAGCGCGCTCGGCTATGACGCCACGCTGAAGCTGCCCCGTACGGAGAAGGCCAAGCACCGGCGGCTCGCCAACGGCGCCTTCATCCGCGACGGCAGCCGGGGCGGGCTGGGGCGGTTGACGATCAACAACGGCACCCGCACGGATGCGGTGGTGACCCTGGCCCAAAGCAAGCGAACGGCGTTCTCCGTATACATACGCAAGGGCTCAAGCACCACCATACGCAGCGTCAACAGCGGTTCGTACACCGTGTACTTCACGACCGGTGTGGACTGGAACGGCGCCAAGCGCTCCTTCACCCGCGAGTGCAACTTCGAGAAGTTCGACGACAAGGCGAACTTCCGGACGGTGCGGGTGGCCGGGGGGACGCAGTACACGGTGCTGACCTTCACTCTGAACAAGGTGATCGGCGGCAATGCGACCACCAGTGAGGTGCCACCGGGCGAGTTCCCGTCCTAGGCGGATCGGTATTGTGGCGCCGCGTGAGTGACAGCACATGGTGGACTCTGGCGATCGCGGCGGTGACCGGTGGCACGGCCGTGCTCGCCAGCTGGGTCACCAGCCGCGGCAACACCCAGGCCGCCAGGATCCAGGCCGAGATCGCCGCACGCTCGCAGAGCACCGAGCGGCTGCGGGAGAGCCGGCGCACCGCCTATCTGGATCTGATCGAACAGACCCACCAGATGGGAGAGTTGTACTGGGAGATCTCCGCTGCGCTGCGGCTGCCCGACTCCGAGGAACGCACCGTCATGCTCGAAGACCTGCATGACCGGGAGGTCGCCGAGTACGCGAAGATCCGCCGCTGCGCACGCGTCGTCGAACTGGAGGGCCCGCCCACGGCATCGGCCGCGGCGCTCGCCCTCCAGAAGGCGACCGGCCCGTTCTACGCCGCCGTCAAAGCCGAACTGGCCGGTGACGCCGAGGGACGCGGCGCATTCGACGCGGCCTACAGCCCCTTCTGGGCAGCGCTGGAGAGCTTCGTCGACGCGGCACGGGACGCACACCAGACGCCGCCCGGCGTAACCGCACCAGCAGCACGGCGCCGAAGCCGACCCGCACCCTCGGACGCACGTTAGAGACTGATGCTCAAGCCGCCACCAGCTCGTCCGCGCGGGTCCATGCGGACGATGCCGGTGCGGCTGAGCGAAGCGTCACTGCTCACCCCGCACGGCCGACGTTCAGCCCCGAGGGCGGAGGAGCAACTTCCCCTTCGTGCGGCGGGCGAGCAGGTCCTCGTGGGCGTCGCGGGCGCGCGCAAGGTCGTACTCCGCGCCGACCAGCGGCCGCAGACGACGCCGCGCGATGAGCCCGAGCAACTCCTCAAGCACGGCGCCACCGGCCCCGTGCCGGGCGATGAGCGGGATGAGCCAGAAGCCGGCGACGGTGAGGCTCTCCACCGCGAGGCGGCTCGGCGCGATGGCCGAGGCGGCCTGCCGGGACGACGCGCCGTAGGTGACCAGTCGCCCCAGATATCCGAGCGCGTCCAAGGCGGAGTCGAGGACCGGGCCGCCGATGGCGTCCAGGATGACGTCGACCGGGCGTCCGTGGTTGGCGTCGAGGACACGCTGCTTGTAGTCCTCCGCGCGGCCGTCGATCGCCGCGTCCGCGCCGAGTTCGAGGGCGAAGGCACGCTTCTCGTCGGACGACGCCGTGGCGATGACGCGGCCCGCCCCGAACTCCCGGGCCAACTGGACGGCGAGACTGCCCGTTCCCCCCGCGGCGGCATGGACCACCACGCTCTCGCCAGGGCTCATACGGGCGACCGACCGCAGCAGATGCCACGCCGTCAGCCCCTGCACGAGTACGGCCAGCGCCTCGCCCGCGCTCACACCGTCCGGTAGCGCGACCAGGTCGCGGTCGGCGACGACCGCCTTCTCGGCGTAACCCCCCTGACGCACGTACCCGAGGACCCGCCGACCGTCCGCGGTCCGGCCGACCACCTCCAGGCCGGGGATCAGCGGCAGCGGCCCCTTCGGCGCGTACGGACCGTCGGTGTGCTCGCCCGCGATCTGCTTGATGTCACCGAAGTTGACGCCCGCGGCCACCACTTCGACGAGCGTCTCGCCCGCCCCCGCCACCGGGTCCGGCACATCGGCCTCCGTCAGGACTTCCGGACCACCGAACCGCTCGAACTGCATGGCACGCATGAACGTCGCTCCCAGCTTTGTCAGGCCTTAGGGGGGAGGCGAACACATCCCGTAGGGGATGCGAGCGCCCCCTGCGTGGCCACAACGGCGCTGGGACCGGGCGGTATTCCCGTGGTTCACCAGAGACTGAGGTGATCCGGATCAACCGGATCAATGGGATCGGCCGGATCAGTGGGATCGGCCGGATCAACGGGACCGGCCAGATTGACGGGATCGATGCGATCGGCCGCGAGCCAGCAGGGAGCGACGGGATCGGAGCGCGTCGGCGGAGGTCGATGGGGTCGGCGCGTCGACGGGGGTCGATGGGGGTTGGCGGCTGAGCGCTAAGTACCGAGTCCCGAGCACTGAGTACCGACAACAGACCTGGCGGCTGACAACAGGTCTGACGGCTGACACCCGGCTGCCAACGGGGATCACATGACGCCCGTCGCGCACCAACCCCCAAAAGCCAGTCAAGAGTCCCGCGAGTCCCAAGACTCCCAAGTATCCCGGGAGTCCCAAGCGACCGCCGCTGGGCGGCCGTCGACGGCGTGCGGTGCGATCGCGAGGATCGCCACGTCGTCGTGGAACACGCGGGTGTGGCGCGGCAGATCCGTGTTGAGGAAGTCGATCACGTCGTCCGGGCCGGGCGTGGGCCGGTCGGCGAAGCGGTGGCGGAGGCGGTCGAGGAGGGGGTAGAAGGCGCCGGTGTGGTCGCGGGCCTCGATCAGGCCGTCGGTGCACAGGAGGAGGACGTCGCCGGGGGCGAAGGGGTGGGTGTAGGAGACGGGGGGATCGTCGGCGAGGGTGGCCAGGCCGAGCGGGAGGGCGGGCGGTCCGACGAGGGCCGTCACCTCGCCGCCGGAGATCAGGACCGGTTCGATGTGCCCGTGGTTGACGATCGTGACCCGGCCGGCGAGAGCGTCGTACTCGATCAGGGCGGCGGTGACGAACAGTTCGTCGTCGCGGATCTCTTCGGCCTCGCGGGCCAGCCGCCGTTCCATACGGGCCGCGACGGACAGCAGGTCCCGCTGGTCGTAGGCGGCCTCGCGGAAGCTGCCGAGGATGTCGGCGACGGTGCGTACCGCCTTCAGTCCCTTGCCGCGTACGTCGCCGATGATGGCGCGCTCCCCGGACTCGGTGGCGCGGATGTCGTAGAGATCGCCGCCGACCATGGTGCCGACCTCTCCGGACCGATAGAGGCCGGCCGCGAGGACGTGTCCCACCCGGTGCGGCACCGGCCGCAGCAGGGTGCGCATCAGGGCTTCGGCCACCGAGTTGACGCGGACCAGGTACCGCTCCTGGCGCCGGCGGTGGGCGGCCAGCGCCACGCCGAGGACACCGACCAGGCCGGTGGCGATGTATGCGGCGACGTGGTAGTTCTCCCACAGCTGGTGGAGGTTGTGGCCGGTACAGCACGGGGTGCCGGCGATCACGCCCAGCAGCACGACGGCGAAGACCGTGACGGCGGCGACGCTGACGGGACCGAGGCTGTAGGCGGCGACCACCGGCAGCGCGATGAGCAGGAAGCTCACCGCCCACTTCGTGGGGGTCACCCATTCCAGCAGCATCACGAACACGACGTAGGCGGCCGGCAGCCAGCGCATCCAGGCCGGGGGACGGGGCACCTCGAAGCCGCTCCGCGTCACCCTCGCGGCGCGCCTCTCTGCCGGTCGGCCGCGGCCCGGCCGACGGTCGCGCCGGCACCGTTCGAAGACCGACTCACCCGATCTGTTCACCCACGGGCTCCTGATACGACCGTGATCAAGGTCCACAGCCTTGTTCGCCCCGACGCCACAGCCTTGTTCGCCCCGACGCCACAGCCTTGCGCGCCGCAACGGCCCCGCCCGCCCATTACGCCGTCTGCGGCATGTCACCCGGCGTGCGCCTCAGAGCCGTCGGGCCCGTCAGAGCAGTCGACGCCGTCACGGAAGTCGGGCCCGTCAGAGCAGCCGGGGCCGCCAGACCAGCCCGGACCGCCAGACCAGTCCGCCCCGTCACGGCAGCCGAAACGGCAGCCTCATATCGCTGAGTGTGCCCGGGCACAGGCAGCTGCGCTCCTCGGGGAGGCGGTCGAGGGTGTGGAGTACGAGGCCGCGCAGGCGCTCGGTGTTCTGGGCGAAGACCCTGAAGACCTCCTCCTGGGAGACGCTGTGGTGGGCGTCGATGCCCGCGTCCAGGTCGGTGACCAGCGCCACCGCGGTGTAGCAGAGGGCGAGTTCACGGGCGAGTACGGCCTCGGGGTGGCCGGTCATGTTGACCAGCGACCAGCCCGCGGCGGCGTACCACTGCGACTCGGCCCGGGTGGAGAACCGCGGCCCCTGGATCACGACCATGGTGCCGCCGTCGGTCGCCTCGGCGCCGGTCGCGGCGGCCGCCTCCAGTACCGCCTCGCGGCCGTGCGCGCAGTAGGGGTCGGCGAACGAGACATGCACGGTGCCCTCCTCGTAGAAGGTCTGTGCGCGGCCGCTCGTACGGTCCACCAGCTGGTCGGGGACGACGACGGAGCCGGGCCCCAGCTCGGGGCGGAGCGAGCCGACGGCGCACGGGGCGAGGATCTGGCGGACGCCCAGGGAGCGCAGCGCCCACAGGTTCGCGCGGTAGTTGATCCGGTGCGGGGGCAGGGCGTGACCGCGTCCGTGGCGGGGCAGGAAGGCGACCCGCCGGCCGCCGGCCTCGCCGAGGGTGATCCCTTCCGACGGCGCGCCGTAGGGGGTGTCGACGGTGATGCGTTCGGCGTCCGCGAGGAGCTCGTAGAAGCCGCTGCCGCCGATGACGGCGAACTCGGCGGTGGGGGTGGTGGTCATGTGTCCTGTCCCGGTCAGGTGGTGCGGCCGCCCTCCGCCTTCTGCGGGAAGGGCGTTTCGAAGAGGCTTAGAGGCTTAGGGGCTTCCCGGCGGGGTCCCGCGCCGTATGACACCCCGCCCGGTCACCGGGTGGCAAACAGTGCAGAAATCAGCGCGGTGAGCAACTCGGCCGGCGAATTGGTAAAGATTTCGGCAGGCGAGGAGTGCGGCGAGTACCACGGCGAGTACCACGACTTCCGGTACCGGGCGGGAATCGCGGGCGGCCGGAATTGCGCCCCACCACCCATTCGGCGCAATGCGCGAACGCCCGGCAGCCCCGCTTCCTCCCGTTTCGCGATAATGAGAGGTCGGAAATGATGTCCGCACCTCTGACTTCGTGTCCGCACCTCTGACTTCGTGTCCGCACCTCTGACTTCGGGAGCCATCATGGAATCCGGATCCAACGTCTGGAACTGCCCGTTCGACTACGCCGAGGCCCTGGAATTCGATCCGACGCTCAAGCGTCTGCTGACGGAGGAACCCGTCGCGCGCATCAAGCTGCCGTACGGAGAGGGTGAGGCCTGGCTCGTCACGCGGTACGAGGACGTGCGCACGGTCACCACCGACCGGCGCTTCAGCCGCCACGCCATCGTCGGGCGGGACTTCCCCCGCATGACGCCGGAGCCGATCGTCCAGGACGAGGCGATCAACGTGATGGACCCGCCCGCCAGCAGCCGCCTGCGGAGCCTGGTCTCCAAGGCGTTCGCCCCGCGCCAGGTGGAGCGCATGCGGACCCGCACCCAGCACGTCGTGGACGAGCTGCTGGACCGCATGGAGCGGCACGGCCCGCCGGCCGACCTGATGGAGAGTCTGGCGTCCCCGCTGCCCCTGACGACGATCTGCGAGGTCCTCGACATCCCCGAGGGCGATCGCGACCGGCTGCGCGGGCACGCCCGGACGATGATGGACACCAGTCTCGACAACAAGGACAACGCCGTACGGGCCAAGGCCGACATGCGGGCGTACTTCGCCACGCTCACCGCCGAGCGGCGCCGGAACCCGGGGGACGACCTGATCAGCGCGCTGGCCACGGCCCGTGACGGCGACGAGCTGCTCGACGAGCGGGAACTGACCGTCATGGCCATGGTGCTGCTCATCACCGGCCAGGACACCACCACGTACGAGATCGGCAACCTCGCCTACACGCTGCTCACCCGACCGGCCGAACTGGACGCGGTGCGGGCCCGCCCCGAGCTGCTCCCGCAGGCGATCGAGGAGATGCTGCGGTTCATTCCGTTCCGCAAGGGCGTCGGTATTCCCCGGGTCGCCCTGGAGGACGTGGAATTGAGCGGGGTGACGATCCGGGCCGGGGACATCGTGCACGTCTCCTATCTGACGGCAAATCGGGACGCCGAGAAATTCGAGCGGGCCGACGAGCTGGATCTGGAACGCCAGGGGCCGTCGCACATGACGTTCGGCTGGGGCGGGCACCACTGCCTGGGTGCCCCGCTGGCCCTCACCGAGCTCCAAGTCGCGCTCAGCGCCCTCCTGGAGCGTTTCCCGGAGCTGAAACTGGCGAAGCCGGCCGAGGAAGTACCGTGGAACAAGACCTCGATCTGGCGTTACCCGCTTGAGCTTCCGGTCTCCTGGTGACGGTGCGCCACAGGCGGGCGTGCGGAACTCACCCGCCTGGATTACCGTTGTTCGGGTAGTTGGCCCATCTGCTCGGGAAGAGTTCATCCTTCGGGGAGAGTTCATTTTCTTCGAGAGATTCCCTTCTCCGAAGAAGGCCCGCCACATCGAATTCAGCACAGGGATGTGCATTGGGCGGACCACAGTCTGCAAGGAGTGGATCCCATGGCAGTTCTGTGCAAACCAGCGATAGCCGTCCCGGAATACGTCATCACCCAGGAAGACACCCTGGAACTGGCACGGCGGCTGCACAAGGATCATTCGCAGCTGAAACTGGTTCTCCGGCTGATCGAGCACACCGGCGTGCTGACCCGCCATCTGATCCAGCCGATCGACAAGGTCCTCAAGCACCCGGGGCTCGATGCCCGCAGCGCCGTCTACGAAGAGGAGTCCAAGGCCCGCGTGCCCGCCGTGGTGCGTCAGGCACTGGACCAGGCCGAGCTGGAGGCACGGGAGATCGACCTGATCGTCTACGTCTCCTGCACCGGCTTCATGATGCCGGCGCTGACCGCCTGGCTCATCAACACTCTGGGCTTCCGCTCGGAGACCCGGCAGATGCCGATCGCCCAGCTCGGCTGCGCCGCCGGTGGCGCCGCGATCAACCGGGCGCACGACTTCTGCACGGCGTACCCGGACGCCAACACGCTGATCGTGGCGTGTGAGTTCTGCTCGCTGTGCTACCAGCCCACCGATCTGGGCGTGGGGTCGCTGCTGTCGAACGGCCTCTTCGGCGACGCGGTCGCCGCCGCCGTGGTCCGCGGCAAGGGCGGCACCGGCATCCATCTGGAGCGCAACGGCTCGTACCTCATCCCGCACACCGAGGACTGGATCTCCTACGCGGTGCGGTCCACCGGATTCCACTTCCTGCTGGACAAGCGGGTGCCGGGAACGATGGAGCCGCTCGCCCCGGCCCTGCGCGCGGTGGCACAGCAGCAGCAGTGGGACGCCGGCGACCTGGACTTCTACCTGGTCCACGCGGGTGGTCCGCGCATCCTGGACGACCTGAGCCGCTTCCTGGAGGTACCGCCGGAGGCGTTCCGGTTCAGCCGGGCGACGCTGACCGAGTACGGCAACATCGCCAGCGCGGTGATCCTCGACGCCCTGGCCCGGATGTTCGACGAGGCGTCCTCCCTGGACGGCCACCGCGGCCTGCTGGCCGGCTTCGGTCCCGGCATCACCGCCGAGATGGCGCTGGGCACCTGGACGTCGGCTCCGGCGACGGCGTAGCAGTCACGGCAGTCACGGACTGTCCCGACGCGCGCGTCACAGCCTGTCACGCGCGCGTCACAGTCCCACGGCGACCGAGGGTACAGACCGAGGGTACATATGCCGTGAATCTGGGCATCTTGACAGGTGTCGCGGCGCGCTCTATCCAGAGGGTGGAGCCGGTGCTCTCTCCATACCAGCAGGTGAGAGGGCCTGTGGCCAGGGTGAGGAGAGAACCATGACACGCGCAGTGGGTATTGACCTCGGTACGACGAACTCGGTGGTCAGTGTGCTGGAGGGCGGTGAGCCCACGGTCATCACCAATGCCGAGGGGACCCGCACCACTCCGTCGGTGGTCGGGTTCGCCAAGGGCGGCGAGGTGCTCGTGGGCGAGATCGCCAAGCGGCAGGCCGTGACCAACGTCGAGCGCACCGCCCGGTCGGTCAAGCGCCACATGGGCGACGCCCAGTGGCGCTTCCCGGAGGGGGGCGGTGACATCGACGGCAAGCGGTACACCGCGCAGGAGATCTCCGCGCGGGTGCTCCAGAAACTCAAGCGCGACGCCGAGCAGTACTTGGGCGAGGACGTGACGGACGCCGTCGTCACGGTTCCGGCGTACTTCAACGACGCGCAGCGCACCGCCACCAAGGAGGCGGGGGAGATCGCGGGGCTGAAGGTGCTGCGGATCGTCAATGAGCCGACCGCCGCGGCCCTGGCCTACGGACTGGACAAGGAGAACGACCAGACGATCCTGGTCTTCGACCTCGGCGGCGGCACCTTCGACGTCTCGCTGCTGGAGATCGGCGAAGGCGTCGTCGAGGTGAAGGCCACCAACGGCGACACGCATCTGGGCGGCGACGACTGGGACCAGCGGATCGTCGAGCATCTGACCAAGCAGTTCAAGAACGGGTACGGCATCGACCTGTCCCAGGACAAGATGGCCACCCAGCGGCTGCGGGAGGCGGCCGAGAAGGCGAAGATCGAGCTGTCGGCCGCCACCGAGACCACGATCAACCTGCCGTACCTGAGCGCGTCCGCCGACGGCCCGCTGCACCTGGACGAGAAGCTCACCCGCTCCCAGTTCGAGCAGCTGACCGCGGACCTTCTGGAGCGCTGCAAGACGCCGTTCCACAACGCGGTCAAGGACGCGGGGATCAAGCTCTCCGATGTCAATCATGTGATCCTGGTCGGCGGCTCGACCCGGATGCCGGCGGTGACCGAGCTGGTCAAGGAGCTGACGGGCAAGGATCCACACAAGGGCGTCAACCCGGACGAGGTCGTCGCCATCGGCGCCACCCTCCAGGCCGGTGTCCTCAAGGGCGAGGTCAAGGACGTCCTCCTGCTGGAC
>NZ_JBSFYC010000025.1:0-99622 GCF_053595675.1 Streptomyces sp. NPDC002446
GGTGTCCGGACGTAAAGCGAAGCAGTCCGGACACCCTGCCCCGGAGGACCGACACCGCCACCCGAAAAGCCCCGCGCAGCGGCAACGCCCGCCGCAGGCGCAACGGCGAGCAAGCCAAACATCGACCCAGGCAAAGCGCAGCGGAAGGGCCGCAGGCGAACCCAGCGCAACCCCCACGGCGGGAAAGCCGAAAGCGCACGCAGGTATACCCGGCCCGCGCTCAGCCGGCGGAGCCCCGCCCGGACGGCGTACGGCTCACGGAGCGGCCGGCGGCCGCGGCGGCGCGGGCGAAGCGGACCGCGTCGAGGACGGCCGCCCCGCCCGGGTCGTTGTTGAAGTACGTGTAGACCTCGGCCCGCTCCGGCCAGGTGTCGGCGATCCGCCGCGCCCAGGTGGTGAGCGCCTGCCGTCCGTAGCGCGGCCAGGGTTCCGCGCGGCCCTCGTGGAAGCGCAGATACCCCCAGGCGGCGGTCCGCCACAGGGGCGTCACGGGCCGTGAGCCACGGTCCGCCCAGCACAGCGCGGCGCCCCGGCGCTCCAGCACACCGCGGATCTCCTCGGTCCACCACGAGTCGTGCCGCGGCTCGACGGCCACCCGGGTGCCGGCCGGGAAGCAGCCGAGGCAGTCGTCGAGCAGTCCGGCGTCCGCGTGCAGCGTGGGCGGCAGCTGGAGCAGGACAGGCCCGAGCCGCGGGCCGAGGGCCGCCGCGTGCGACATCAGCCGCTGGACCGGTTCCGCCGGGTCGCGCAGCCGCTTGATGTGCGTCAGATAGCGGCTGGCCTTGACGGCCATCACGAAGCCGTCGGGTGTGCGCTCCCGCCAGTCGGCGAAGGTCTTCTCCTCGGGCAGCCGGTAGAAGGCGGCGTTGCTCTCGACGGTCGCGAAGTGGCGGGCGTACTCCTCCAGCCACAGCCGCTGCGGCCGGTCCTGCGGGTAGAGGACCTCGCGCCAGTCCTTGTACTGCCAGCCAGAGGTTCCGACGAGGACGGTCATAGCCGCGATCCCTGCCCGTTGCCGGGCGGCCCGTATCAGCCCGTGGCGCTCTTGCGGGGTGGGGAGGTTACGGCCAGTGTGGTCGGAAATGGCCGTGGCCGCCCGGCAGGGGCCGCCCGCCGTCGACGCGTTCCGTCACACGTTTGGAGTGAGCGTGGCTTCCTTCGTACTGCCCCACACCCTGCACGGTTCGGGTTCGCACAAGGTGTTCGCCGTGCACGGCTGGTTCGCCGACCGGTCGGCCTTCGATGCGGTCCTGCCGGATCTCGACCGGGACTCCTTCCAGTACGCGCTGGTCGATCTGCGCGGCTACGGCGAGGCGAAGGGCGCGGACGGCGCGTACACCACGGCCGAGGGGGCGGAGGATGTGCTGGCGCTCGCCGACCGGCTGGGCTGGGACCGGTTCTCGGTGGTCGGCCACTCGATGGGCGGCAGCGTCGCCCAGCGGGTGCTGGCCGCGGCACCGCAGCGGGTACGCCGGCTCGTGGGGATCTCGCCGGTTCCCGCCTCCGGGATGCCGATGCCGCCGGAGCAGTGGGAGCTGTTCTCCGCCGCGGCGCACACCCCGGAGAACCGGCGCGCCATCATCGACCTCACCTCCGGCGGGCGCCGTCCGGCCGCCTGGCTGGACCGGATGGTGCGGCAGTCGCTGGAGCGCAGCGAGGCCAAGGCGTTCCGGGCCTGGCTGGACTCCTGGGCCGGGGAGGGGTTCGCCGCCGAGATCGAGGGCTCGGCGGTGCCGGCGCTGGCGGTGGCCGGGGCGCTGGACCCGGCGCTGGGTGCCGAGTTGATGCGTCAGACCTGGCTGCGGTGGCACGACCAGGGCGAGCTGGTGGAGCTTGCGTCGGCGGGGCACTACGCCATGGACGAGACGCCGCTGGAGCTGATCCGGACGGTGGAGGACTTCCTGCGGGCCGATGGCGACGGCGCGGGGGCGGAAGCGGGATGACCGGCGCCGCGGTCCCCCGGGACGCGGTGCCGGACGTCTTCGACCCCCGCGGCTACGCCGACGGCCTTCCGCACGCCGCGTACCGGCTCCTGCGCGACCGGCACCCGGTGGCCTGGCAGGAGGAGCCCGAGGTGCTGGGCTGGCCCGCGGGGCCGGGCTTCTGGGCGGTCACCCGGCACCACGACGTCGTACGGGTCCTGAAGGACACGCACACCTTCTCCTCCCACGTGGGCGCCACCCAGATCCGCGATCCCGACCCCGCTGACCTGCCGTTCATCCGCCGCATGATGCTCAATCAGGACCCCCCGGACCACGGGCGGCTGCGCCGTGTGGTCAGCCGCGCCTTCACCCGCGGCCGGATCGACCGCTTCGCGTCCGCGCTGCGCGCACGGGCCCGTGATCTGCTGGGCACGGCGGTCGCCACGGCGCGCGCCGGGAGCGGGGTGTGCGACGTCGTCACCGAGGTCACGGACGACTACGCGCTGCTCAACCTCGCCGACCTGCTCGGCGTGCCGCCCGGTGAGCGCGGGCTGCTCCTGGACTGGACCCGGCGCGTCATCGGCTACCAGGACCCGGACGAGGCGGGTACCGCGAAGACCGGCCCGGACGGGCGCCCGGCCGATCCGCGCTCCCCGGCGATGCTGCAGGACATGTTCGCCTTCGCACGGGAGCTGGCCGCGCACAAGCGGCAGCACCCGGGCGACGACGTGATGACCGTGCTCGCCTCGGACGGCGCACTGACCACGCCCGAACTGGAGATGTTCTTCTTCCTGCTGACCATCGCGGGCAATGACACCGTACGCAGCGCCGCTCCCGGCGGTCTGCTGGCGCTCGCCGGGCACCCGGACGCGTACCGCGCGCTGCGCACGGGGGCGGTGGGCATGGCGACGTGCGTGGAGGAGCTGCTGCGCTGGCATCCGCCGGTGCTGTCGTTCCGCCGGACCGCGGCGCACGACACCGAGGTGGCCGGCCGCCCGATCCGCGCCGGCGACAAGGTCGTCGTCTTCCACGGCTCGGCGAACCACGACGAGCGGGTCTTCACCGCCCCGCACCGCCTGGACCTGGCCCGTAGCCCCAATCCCCATGTCTCGTTCGGCGACGGCCCGCACATCTGCCTCGGCGCCCACCTCGCCCGCCTGCAACTGCGGGTCCTCTACGAGGAGACGGCCGCCCTGCTGCCCGCCCTGGCGGTCGCCGCTCCGCCGCGGCGGCTCGTGTCGAACTTCATCCACGGCCTGAAGTCGCTGCCTCTGCGGGTGGCTGAGGCGTAGGGCGCCCCGGCTCCGGCTACCAGGCCGGTTTGCGATCGTGGCCGTAGCGGAACGGGCCCGCGGGGTGGTCCGTGACGACGTTTCTCTGCGATTGCTGCTACCGCGGCGCAAGGAACGGAGAGACGGTTCCGGACTGGCCCTTTTCCGCGGTGGCGGCGGGCTGCACCGGAAATGGCAGTCCGGTCAGGACCGAATCCTCTTCGCGTACCGGGCGCGCTCCGCGCTGCTGAAGAATCCCGAGATGGTAGACCTTCACACCCCTGGATTCGCCGTCGGCGGCGCGGGCCTGGGCCGGTAGCCGGACTCCCCACTGCTCACATGGCACGGAATACAACGTTGTCCCCCTGGTCTGCGCTGAGATGCGGCCGGCCACCGCTGGGCCGGCCGCTCCGCCAGCTAAGACCAAGGCGATCAACGTGAGATAAACGCGGCCGCAACCCCCGTCATGCGTACAGCCCGCGCAGCCGTACCGACAGGCAGGTGACACAGCCCTCCAGCTTCTCGAACTCGCCGATGTCCACGACGACGGGCTGGTAGCCGAGGTCGGTGAAGAGCTCCTCGCTCCGGGGCGCGCCGGCGGCCATCAGCAGCTTTCCGCCGCCGAGCAGCACGACGTGGGCGCCGGACGCCTCGGGGACGGGCAGGAAGCGGGGGAAGAGGGACGGGTCGTCGACCAGGGGCGGGTAGCCGATGACCGTGCCGTCGGGGAGTGCGGTCACCGCGGATTTGAGGTGCAGTACCCGGCTCACCGGGACAGCGACCACGCGGGCGCCCAACGGCTCGAAGGCGGCGCGGAGTTGGCGTACTCCCTCGGCGTTGGTGCGGCCGCCGCGGCCGACGTAGACGGTGTCGCCGACCTTCAGGACGTCGCCGCCGTCCAGGGTGCCGGGCGGCCGGATCTCGTTGACGGAGCAGCCGAGCGCCTCGACCGCGGCGCGGGCGTCCGGGATCTCGGATCTGCGCTGGTCGGCGCCGGGGCGGGCGAGCAGTGCCACATTGCGGAACATGACCATGGCGTCCTCGACGAAGACCGCGTCGGGGCAGTCGTCGGCGGGGGCGACCTCGATGGTCTGCCAGCCGTGGGCGCGCAGCGTCTCCACGTAGGACTCCCACTGGCGCAGGGCCAGCGCGGGGTCGACGGGGCGGCGGTCGATATGGGTGACCAGCCCCTCGGCGAGGCGGGGGCCGGGGCGGCGGACGAGGGCCCGTTGGGCCTGATTGCCGGTCATGCGGCTCCGATCGGGAACGGGGGCGGGCGGGCGGCGGACGTCGGTCGTCGGTCGTCGGGCGTCGGTCAGGCGGGGGTTCCGTACGTGGCGCGCAGGGCGTCTTCGACGGCGGCGAGGGCGGCGCGGTGGTCCAGGCCGAGCCGCTGGGCGCGGCGGGCATAGCTCTCGGCGGCCGCGGCGGCTTCCCGGTCCGCGGCGTCGCCGGCCGCCGCGATGAAGCTGCCGTTGCGGCCGCGGGTCTCGATCACCCCGTCGGTCTCCAGGGCCCGGTAGGCCTTGGCGACGGTGTTGGCGGCCAGTCCGAGGTCTTCGGCGAGGCCGCGGACGGTGGGGAGTTTGTAGCCGACGGGCAGGCTGCCGTCCCTGGCGCGGTCCGCGATCTGGGTGCGGACCTGCTCGAACGGCGCGACGGCGGAAGCCGGGTCGACGGTGAGGGTGAGGGTGGGGGTGGGGGTGGGGGCCTGCGGGGACACGGGGCGCTCCTGGTGCTGGTGGTGGGCGGGCGCGGGCTCCCGCGCCCCGGGTGCCCGGGATGCGGGGCGTGCTCGTACCCGCGGGTGCGCATGTTTGTCGCATCCATTGTGCGCCAGGAGCGCCGGGCGTGCCGGGAGACGGGCCCTACAACTGGAGGGTGGTGCCGGTCGTGCGCAGCCAGTCGTTCATGCCGAGGGCCAGCTCGGCTCCGGGGCGGATGTCGCGGGTCGCGCCGTCGGCGGTGGCCTCGGCGAGGGCACCGGGGTCCAGCAGCGGCCGGACGGGGGCGTCGCGGTCGGCGGCCAGGTCCCTCAGTCCGTCGCGCAGCGCCTCGTTGTAGCGCGGGTCCTGGGTGCTGGGGTAGGGGCTCTTGACGCGGTCGGCGACCAGGTCGGGCAGCAC
Organism: Streptomyces sp. NPDC002446; assembly: GCF_053595675.1. Lineage (NCBI taxonomy): Bacteria > Bacillati > Actinomycetota > Actinomycetes > Kitasatosporales > Streptomycetaceae > Streptomyces > Streptomyces sp. NPDC002446. The sequence continues at coordinate 5,320 of NZ_JBSFYC010000025.1, forward strand.
ATCGCGGGTGGCGGCGCGCAGCAGCGACTTCTCCCGGCCGTCGAAGGTCTTCATCGCCCAGGGGGTGTTGAAGACGTAGTCGACGAGGCGGTGGTCGCAGAACGGGACGCGGACCTCCAGGCCGACGGCCATGCTGGCCCGGTCCTTGCGGTCGAGCAGGATCTGGACGAAGCGGGTGAGGTGGAGGTAGCTGATCTCGCGCATCCGGCGTTGGTGGCCCAAGTCGCTGTCGAGGTAGGGGACTTCGGTGAGCGCCTCGCGGTAGCGGGCGGCCTCGTATCCGGGCAGGTCGAGCTTGGCGAGCAGCCCGGTGTCCAGCAGCGCCTCACGGACCGCTTCGCCGCCGGAGAGGCCGGTGATGCCCGCCGCCGCCCAGGGGAAGGTGTCGGCGTGGACGGCCTCGGGGTCGTGGAACCAGCGGTAGCCGCCGAAGACCTCGTCCGCGGACTCACCGGACAGCGCGACCGTGGACTGTTCGCGGACGGCCTTGAACAGCAGGTACAGGGAGGTGTCGCCCTCGCCCATGCCGTTGGGCAGATCGCGGGCGGCGAGCACCGCGGCGCGGTGGCCGGGGTCCATCAGGGCGGCGGTGTCCAGGATGATGTCGCGGTGGTCGGAGCGGACGTGTTCGGCCAGGGCGTGGGCGTACGGCCCGTCGGGGGTGCCGCGCAGGTCGTCGGGCCGGAAGTTCTCGGTGTAGCCGGTGAAGTCGACGGCGAACGAGCGCACCGGGCCGCGGCCTTGGGCGGCCAGCGACCTGGCGGCGAGCGCGGTGATGGCGGAGGAGTCCAGGCCGCCGGAGAGCAGGGTGCACAGCGGCACATCGGCGATCAGCTGGCGGTCGACGATGTCGTCGAGCAGCTCGCGGATGTGCGCGATGGTGGTGGCGAGGTCGTCGGTGTGCTCGCGGGCCGTGAGGGCCCAGTAGCACCGGCTGGTCACCCCGCGGCGGTCGACCCGGACGATATGGCCGGGGCGGACCTCGTGCATGCCCTTGTAGACGGCGTGGCCCGGGGTCTTGGTGAAGGTGATCAGCTCGGCGAGGCCCTCGGCGTCGACGACGGGCCGTACGGCGGGGTGGGCGAGGATCGCCTTGGGCTCGGAGCCGAAGAGCACCCCGTCCGGGGTGGGGTGGTAGTAGAGCGGTTTGATGCCCATCCGGTCGCGGATCAGCAGGAGTTCTTCGGTGCGCGGGTCCCAGAGGGCGAAGGCGTACATGCCGTTGAGGCGCTCGGCGAACGCCTCGCCCCACTGGAGATAGGCGTGCAGCACCACTTCGGTGTCGCTGCTCGTACGGAAGGTGTGGCCCAGCTTCTCCAGTTCGGCGCGGAGTTCGCGGTAGTTGTAGACCTCGCCGCTGTACGTCGTGACGATCAGGGTGCGGCCGTCGTGTGCGACGGTCATGGGCTGTCTGCCGCCGTCGATGTCGATGACGGCGAGCCGGCGGTGGCCTAACGCGGCGTGGGTGTCGAGCCAGATGCCGGCCGCGTCCGGGCCGCGGCAGGCCATGGTCGCGGTCATCGCCTCAAGCGTCGGGCGCTGGGCGGTCAGGTCGTTGTCGTAGGAGATCCATCCGGTGATTCCGCACATGTTCGCGGCTCCCTCCATACGTGGGCGGCGGGCCTCCGCGCCCCGGCGGCGGCCTGCCAGGCCACCGTACGCCCAGATAGTTGTACCGGCCACCGATGCCTGTCGGGTTGCGTCCGGAATGAGCCACCCGTTTGCCGCAGTACGGAAAAGCGGAGGCACGGCGGGCCCCGTACGCGGGAAAAAGGGCGGCAAAACGGAGCTTCGGCGCGTACCGTCCGCCGCTATGACGCTTACCGTGCGCGACTTCCGCCCCGCCGACGCCAAGGCCGTCGCCGACCTGCGACGGGTCGGTTCGCCGCATCGGCTCTCCACTCCGCAGGGCATCGCCTGGGGCGTCTCCTCCGCCTCCCCGGCGCAGTGTCTGCGGCTGTTCGTCGCCGAGCGGGACGGCAGGGTCGCCGGCTTCGTCCGCGCGGCGCTGCTGGACGACAGCAGCGTCCCGGGCCAGGCCGAGGCGACCGTGTACGTCCATCCCGACCACCGTGGCCGGGGCGTCGGACACGCCCTGCTGGCGTCGGCCGAGGAGCATCTGTCGGCGGCGGGCGCCACCCGCCTGTTCGCCCGGGTGGCCGACGAGCCGGGCGCGCACTCGTTCGCACGGCGCCACGGCTACCGCCGCACCCGCCCGGTCCGCTTCCTCCGCCTCGCTCTCACCACGGCCGGGCTGCCGCCCCTCCCCGCCGCCCTGCCGGCCGGTGTCCGGCTGCTCACCGGCACGGACCTGGAGGCCGATCCGCGACCGCTGTACGCGGCGGACGCCGAGGTCTGCGCCGACGAACCGGGCGATGTCCCGGGCGACGCCCTGACCTACGAGGACTGGCTGCGGCGCATCTGGGAACACCCCCATGCCGACCCGGACCTCACCTCGGTGGTGACCGTCGGCGGCGAGATCGCCTCCTTCAGCCTGGCCGCGACCGACGGCCTGGGCCGCCATGCCTCCGCCATGACCGGCACCCGCCGCGCCTTCCGCGGCCGGGGCCTGGCCCGGCTGGCCAAGACCGCCTCCCTCCGCCGCGCCCGCGACCACGGCTGCACCGAGGCCTTCACCGGCAACGATGCCGCCAACACCCCGATGCTGGCGATCAACCAGCGCCTCGGCTACCGGCCGTACACCGAGGAGTGGCGGTACGTACGGCAGTTGGGGCGGAACTGACGCCGCCTGCGGCCCTCCCGGTGCCGGATGCCCGGCCGGTCACGAAGCACGGCCGGCGATCGACGGGCGGCCTGCCACCACGGCATTCCCGGCTGACAGACTCTTCGGCCATGGCGGACAACGGACTGTGGGTCGGCATCCTCACCGCGCTGACCGCGCTCGGAGCCAGTTACATCACCGCGCGGGCGACCTCGCGCGCAGCGCGGGCCCAGGCCCGAACGACCGCGATGGCACAGGCCCTTCGCGAGCAGCGCGACCGGCGCCGGTCCACGTATCGCGAGATGATGGGCTGCGCGCACGCCTTCTCGGAGGTCACCTGGCAGATCGACGACGTCGACGCGACACCCGACCGTGACGGCAAGGACCGGCTCCTGACGCGGATGTACGAGCGCATCGGCCCGGCCATCGGGAACATGAACAAGGCAACCCATGAGGTCCGGCTCGACGGCCCGGCCGAGGTCTCCGCCGCAGCGGAGCAGGTGCGCCAGACGGCGCGACGCGTGCAGCCGCGGCTCAAGGCGCTCATCGGCGACGGCAGCCCCGGGCGGCGGCGCGACTACGACGCCGCCTACCAGCAATTCCGGGAAGCCTACGGCGCGTTCATCGGCCTGGCGCGAGGAGCACTGGAGATCGAGGACGAGGAGATATGACCCCGCCGTCCCGGCCCCGATGCCCGTTTTCCCCCTGACTGCCTGTGGCCCCGCTTAGCGGCTCCTTAAGCACACCATAAAGATCCTCAGGATCGTCCTTCCGGCCTCAGATCCGCTGTTCAGCGGGGCTAGCGTGCTTCTCGCAAGGCGGCCGCCCCCCCACTCCGCCGCCCCTTGTGCCCCTCTCGACGCAACTGATGAAGGAGACCCCCACGATGACCGCTCGTCGTAAGGCCGCCGGGATCGCACTGGTCGGTATCGCCCCGCTCGCGCTCACCGTGCTCACCGCGAGCCCGGCCGCCGCGCACGGTTCGATGTCGGACCCGGTCAGCCGGGTCTCGGCCTGCTACGCGGAGGGGCCGGAGAGCCCGAAGTCCGCGGCGTGCAAGGCCGCCGTGCAGGTCGGCGGGGTGCAGGCGCTCTACGACTGGAACGGGGTGCGGGACGGCAACGCCGGCGGGAAGTCGAAGGAGAAGATCCCGGACGGGAAGCTGTGCAGCGGCGGCGACGCCACGTTCAAGGGGCTGGACCTGCCGCGCGCCGACTGGCCGTCGTCCGCGATGCGGGCCGGCAACCACACGTTCCACTACCGGGCGACCGCCCCGCACCGGGGCACCTTCGAGCTCTACCTCACCAAGGCCGGCTATGACCCGACCAAACCGCTGAAGTGGTCGGACCTGGAGGCGAAGCCGTTCGCGAAGGTCACCGACCCGAAGCTGACCAACGGGGAGTACGTCTTCGACGGCAAGGTGCCGGCGCGGTCCGGGCGCCATCTGATCTACAGCATCTGGCAGCGGTCGGACAGCCCGGAGGCGTTCTACACCTGCTCGGACGTCGTGTTCGGGAAGGGCGGCGGCCGGTCCGGCGGCTCCGCCGCTGCGCCCGCGCCGACCGCCTCCGCGCCGACGGACACCCAGATCGCGGCGGGCGCGGACAAGTCGTCTTTGGACATCAACCACCACGGCCACAAGGGCGGCGGCAGCGGCGGCCACAGCGGCGCGGACACCCACGACGGTGCGGACGGCCACGGCAGCGCGGCGCCGGCGGGCGGCGGCGATCAGCCGGCCCCGGCCGGCGGCGGCAACGCGGCGCGGCCCGACGGGGACGCCAAGCCGCTCGGCGAGGACGCCAAGCCGCTCGGCGGGCAGCGGCTGGCACAGACCGGTGGTGACGGCTCCACCGCCCCGTTGGCCATCGGCGGTGCGGCCGTTCTGGCGACGGGCGCCGCGGTGCTGTTCGCCACCAGCCGCCGCAAGGCCGCCCGTCACCGCGGCTGACCCCGGCGCCCCCCGGCTGCCCCGGCCCCCGGTACCCCGCCTCCGGGGAAGCGACGCCGCCTCCTGTGTCCCAGGGGCGGCGTCGCGCCGTCACGGGCCGTTCGGGGGCAGCGGTTCGATCACGTCGTTGGCGACGTGCTGGTAGATGAACGAGCTGCGGCAGTCGACGACTTCGCGGCGCTTGAAGACCTGGTCCATCAGAAGGGCGTGCAGCCGGTCGACGTCCGGGACGGCGACATGGACCAGGAAGTCGTCGCCGCCCGCGACGACATAGACGCTGAGCACTTCGGGCAGCGAGGTCAGGAACGCCTTGAAGCGCTCGATGACCTCGCGGTTCATGGGCCGGATCCGGATCGTGAGCAGCGCCTGTACGGGCCGGTTGAGGGCGCGCAGGTCCACCGTGGCGCGGTATCCGGTGATCACGCCGCGGGCCCGCAGCGCACGGACCCGCTCCAGGCAGGTGGAGGGCGCGATATTGAGCATGCGGGCCAGCTCGCGATTGGTCTGCCGTGCATCGCGCTGCAGTTCGCGGACAATCGCCGAATCAATGTCGTCCATGAGGACCATGGTGGCGCACCTGCCGAATTTAGTTCGGTGGGAGGCCATATTGATCATCCGTGCGGTTACATTCAGCGACCGTGACCGTACAACAAACATCCCTTGCTGCTTCTGAACGGGCGGATGTACGGCGGCTGGGCATCGGTAGCGGTACCGCGCTGTGTGCGGGTGCGGTGCTCGGCCCCGGTGTCCTGACCCTGCCGTCCCTGGCCGCCGCCGCGGCCGGCCCCGCCTCGATCCTGGCCTGGGTGGTGCTGCTGGCGATGTGTGTGCCGGTGGCCGCCTCCTTCGCGGCGCTCGGCGCGCGGTTCCCCGACGGCGGGGGCGTGGCCACGTATGTCCACCGGGCGATCGGCCCGCGGGCCGCGGCCGTGGTGGGGTGGTGGTTCTTCGGGGCGGTGCCGATCGGCGTGGTCGCGGCGGCCTGGATCGGCGGGAAGTACGTGGCCGGCGCGGCCGGTTGGCCGGATGCGGGTGCCTCCGTGGTCGCCGGAGTGGTGCTGGCGGGGTCGCTGGCCTCCAACGCGGTCGGGCTGCGGATGTCGGGCCGGGTGCAGCTGCTGCTCGGCGGGCTGCTGGCGGCGGTGCTGCTGTGCACGGTGCTGGCCGCCGCGCCGCAGGTGTCCGCCGCGCACTTCACACCGTTCCTGCCCGGTGGCTGGTCGTCGGTGGGATCGGCGGCCTCGCTGCTGTTCTTCGCGTTCGCCGGCTGGGAGGCGGCCAGCCATCTGTCGGGCGAGTTCGCCGATCCGGCGCGGGACCTGCCGCGGGTGACGCGCCGTACGCTCGTCGTCATCACCGTGCTCTATCTCGGGCTCGCGGTGGTCACGATCGGTGTGCTGGGCCCGGCGGCGGCCGGCACCGACACCCCGCTGACCGAACTGCTCGCCCGGAGCGCGGGGTCCGCCGCCCGCCCGGTGTCCGCCGCGGCCGCGCTGTTCCTCACGTTCGGGGCGGTCAACTCGTATCTGGCCGGGGCCTCGCGGCTCGGTGCGGCGCTCGGCCGGGACGGGGCGGCGCCGCGCTGGCTGGCCAAGGGCGGGGCGCCGGGCGAGGTGCCACGGCGGTCGCTCACGGTGCTGGGCGGGGCCGCCGTGCTGCTGGGGGCGCTGGCGGGCTTCGGCGGCGCCGATCTGGACCTCCTGATGAGGGCCACCGCCACCTGTCTGGCGGCGGTGACCCTCGCCGGCCTGGCCGCCGCGCTGGTGCTGCTGCCGCGCCGCACTCCCCTGTGGTGCGGTGTGGCGGCGAGCTCGCTGCTGACGGCGGCTGTGCTGGCCTTCTCCGGATGGCTGCTGGTGATCCCGGCGTGTTACGCGTGCGCCGCCTTCGGCTTTCTGACGCTGCGCCGGATCGTGCGCTGAGGCGGCGCACGGCCGGAGCCGTCAGCGGGTGAGGCCGCGCAGCAGACGGACGTAGCGGCTCCAGCGGGCGGGCCGGGCCACGGTGCCGGTGCAGCCCCGCTCGGCGCGGTCCAGGCTGTCCTCCAGGACCGCGTCGTGGAAGTGGCGGTAGGCCAGCGGCCAGGTGAGCCGGGCGCGGCCGCGGGCGCGCATGGCGAGGGTGTGGCGCAGCAGGCTGCGGTCCGGGCCGAGCGGCTGGACGGTGTACTCGTGGAAGCCGTCGAAGCCGCGCGGCCCGCTGAAGGTGAAGCGCACCCACTGGCCCGGTACGTACGCCGCCACGGTGTAGCGGACCGGGCCGTGGCCGCCGGCCGCACCCGGCGCCAGCGGGCCGTCGAGCAGCATCGGGGGCCAGTCGCGGCCCGGCCAGAGCCGGTCGCCTTCGCCCGAGAGGCCGTCCAGCAGCAGGCCGGCCTCGGCCGCGGGTACGGGCAGCTCCCGCTCGTGCACGTTGTAGACACCCATGACGCAGAACTCTCCGTATCTGTCCGTCCGCCGTCGCGGCGCACGCTCCGCCGGCACGCCCCCCGTGGGCACATCCCGCCCGGGGTTTCAGAGGGATCGTTCTAGAGGGGCGCCTCCAATATAATTGGAGAGTACCCTCTAGAACATGGCCAGGCCACCTCGTTTCGACACCGCGCAGCTGCTCGACGCCGCCGTAAGGCTGGCCGCCGAGACAGGACCCTCGGGCGTCACCATGTCGGCCGTCGCCGCGGCCGTCGGCGCGCCCAGCGGCTCGCTCTACCACCGCTTCCCCGGCCGCACCGCGATGCTGGCCGAGGTGTGGCTGCGTACGGTCGAGGGCTTCCAGAAGGGCTACTTCGAGGCCCTGGAGTCGTCCAACGACCCGCGCGCCGGGGGCCGGGCGGCCGCCCGGCACGTCGTGGCGTGGAGCCGCGCGCACCCGCGGGAGGCCGCGCTGCTCCTGTACGGGGCCCATGAATTCGGGCGCGACGAATGGTCGGACGAACATCTGCGGCGCGCCAACGAGGGGAACATGCGGGTGCGGGCCTCCCTGGCGGCGCTCGCGGGCGCGCTGGGGGTGCACGGCACCGAGAGCCTCGACCGGGTGTCACTCGCCGTCGTCGACGCGCCGCTGTCGCTGGTCCGCCGCCATCTGCGCGGCGGAACCCCGCTGCCGCCGCACGCCGAGGAGCTGGCGGAGGAGTGCGCCGACGCCCTGCTCGCCTTCTGACGTTCTGAAGTTCTGACGCCGGCGCGCCGGGCGCCACCGGGGAAGGAGGCCCGGCCCGCGGGCGGCGGACCGGGCCGGCCGCCGGTCAGGAGAGGCAGGTGGTCGGGGTGGCGTGGGCCGGGTCGAGGGCGTTGGCCGTCTCGTGGAAGGCGACGCGGTCGGCGAGCCCGATGGCCAGATGCTCGGAGAGGTCGACCGGACACAGGTCCTGGAGCACGACGTTGCGTACGTCGGGGCCGTCGAGGAAGCCGCTCCGGTAGGGCGTGACGACCTCGTCGTACTTGGTCGCGATCACCGTGTAGTGCACCCCGGGGACGGTGTCGCCGCCCTCGTTGAGGCGGTTGAGGAGGTCGGAGCCGACGATCTGGTCGGACAGGCCGGGGGTCAGCTTGCCGAGGTGGTCCTTGGCGCCGGGGAACTGGTCCAGCAGCCGGGTCAGGCCGTTCAGGTCGGTACCGTGGTTGTCGGGGGCGAGCCCGACCAGCGTGTTCACCTTGTCCGCGCCACCGTGGAACTTCAGGTACACCCGGGGCATCATGCCGCCCTGCGAGTGGCCGACCAGGTCGGCCTTGCGCGCCCCAGTGGCGGCCAGCACCCGGTCGACGTATGCAGCGAGCTGCCGGGCGGAGGCGTCCACCGGCCCCAGGCCGTGGAAGAACGGGACGCCGGGCAGCTGGCCGTAGTCCAGGGAGAAGACGCAGTAGCCACGCGCCACCAAGTAGGGCGCGAGGCCGAGCCAGTTGTCGACGGAGTTGCCGAGCGTGCCGTGCACCAGGATCACGGGCCGGGGGTGGGCGGCGGAGGGTTTGCAGGAGTAGTTGTTCCAGCCGCTGCTGACGGTGGGGGCGGCAGCGGCGGGTGACATCAAAGAGGTGCGACGCGAAGCGTCTCCGGCCGGGGTGGCGGCAGGCGACGGGTGGGCGAGACCGAGGGCCAGGGCGAGGGCGGGCAGTAGGGTGAGCGTTCGTGACCAGCGCAGCTTCATACGATGCTCCTTGCGGGGTGAGGGGACTCCGAAGTGCTCGGTGAGCCGTTCACCTGCGATCCGGATCGCAAGGGCCAACATGCTTGACTCGCAAGTAAGTTACGGCCGAGTAAGCAGGGCGTACCAGTGTCGTGACGGTGAAGGAAACCGCACACGATCCTCACCGCACGCCCCGGTCCGCCGGCGCCCGTTTCATGCCTGTGCCGGTGTCCGCTCCGTCACTTCCGCGCCGGGGCGGCGCGGTTGTCAGTCCCATCGCTTACCGTCGATAACGCCTGACCAGGGAAGTGAACGAGGGGAGACACCGATGGAGATGGCACGGACGGCGGATCTGACGGGGATCGAGGAAGTGTCGTCGGCGGCGGAGCTGCGCGAGCTGATCGGTGAGCCCACGCCGCACGCCGTGAACAAGACCCGCCATCGGCTGCACGACCTCGACCGCCAGTGGCTGGCGCGCTCACCGTTCTGCCTGATAGCCACCGCGGACGCGCAGGGCCGGTGCGACGTCTCCCCCAAGGGCGACCCCGCGGGCTTCACCCACGTCCTGGACGACACCACCCTCGTGATCCCGGACCGCCCCGGCAACAAGCGCGCGGACGGGTTCCTGAACGTCCTCGCCAATCCCCACATCGGGCTGAACTACGTCCTTCCGGGGCGCGGTGACACCCTGCGCATCAACGGCCGCGCCCGGCTGCTGCGCGATGCCCCGTTCTTCGACGAGCTGATCGTCAAGGGCAACCGCCCGCGGCTGGCGCTGCTGGTGGAGGTGGAGGAGGTCTTCTACCACTGCTCCAAGGCCTTTTTGCGCTCGGAGCTGTGGAAGCCGGAGAGCTGGCGGCCGGAGGCGCTGCCCTCCCGCGCCCGGATCGTCAGCAGCCTGGAGGACCAGGACAGAACCCTGGCGGAGCTGGAGGAGCACTACGGCCCGCGGTATGCGGAGGGGCTCTACGGCTGAGGGGGCGCTACGGCTGAGGGGGCTCTACGACCGGTGTCCTCGGCCGTGCCGGCCGAGGGTCGCCGCGGGCCGTACGGCTCCGGTGCCGAAGCGCGCCCGGGCCCGGTCGACGGCCGCCTCGATGCGGTGTGCCTTGTCGTCGGCCGGGTCGAAGGTCAGCTGGCGGGCGGCGTGTTCGGCGCGGCAGAGGTCCTCGGCGCGCAGTGCCACGGACCGTACGCGCGCCCGTTGCAGTCCGAGGGCGGCGTGCAGCGCGTAGGCCGCCTCGGTCAGCGCGGGCCCGTGAGCGGTCGGTCCGTCCAGCCGCCGGGTGCGGGTCGTCGTGGAGCGGTCGGCGTAGCGGACGGTGAGGGTGAGCGCGCGGGCCACCTGCCCGCTCGCGCGCATCCGGGCCCCGAGCTCGTCGGCGAGCGAGAGCAGCGCCCGGCGGCGCCTGGCCGGGTCCAGCTCGTCGTGGACGAAGCGGTGTTCGGCGCCCATCGAGCGGGCCGCCGCATTGGGCACGACCGGCGTCGGGTCGATGCCGCGGGCCCTTTCGTACACGATCCGGCCGGTCTTCGCGCCGAGGATCCGCTGCAGGGTCGCGGGCGGTGCGGCGGCGATCCGGCCGACGCTGTCGAGCCCGTAGGCGGACAGGGCGCGCGCGGTCGCCGGGCCGACGCCGAGCAGCGCGGACGCCGGCCGGCGGTCGAGGAGGGCCGCGACGGCCGCGGCGTCATCGGGGACGACCCGGATCTCTCCGGGGGCCGCCCCCCGGGCTGCCATCCGGGCGAGCAGCGGGTTGGCGGCGATCCCGATCGTGCACCGTACGCCGTGCCAGACCAGCGCGCGCAGCCGTATCAGCTCGGCGATGCCCGCCGCGTCCCGGTCGAAGTAGCGCAGCGCACCGCGGACGTCCGCCAGCGCGGCGTCCGGCGGCAGCGCCTCGATCATCGGTGTGAACTGCGCCAGCAGCGCCAGCAGCCGCTCGAACTCCACGGCGCTCACCGGGGCGTCGCCGGCGGCCTCGAACCGTACGTGGAGCATGCCCGGCGGCCGCGGGGCGCCAGCCGCTCCGGTGGAGCCGGTGCTTGCATCGCGAGGGCTCATCCCGCGCTCCCGGGGCTGGAGTGCCACAGCTTGCGGCCGGTGGCGGCGCGTTCCCCAGGGGGCTGGAGGTCGGCCCAGGGGTGCAGCTCATAGCCGGTCTCCAGCCGGATGGTGCGGCCCGGGGCGCCGGCCGTCTCGGGCTCCCCGCCGGGCTCGCCCGGCCTCCCGGCGGGCCCCCTGTCCGCCTCGGCCGCGGGCTGGTCCGGCCCCTCCGCGAGCCGGGCGGTGACCGCCTCCAGGCCGCCCTCGCGGCGGAGTTCGGCCAGCTCGGCGAGGTTCCAGGCGGCCGCGCCGACCACGCTGAGGCTGCGCGGCCCGCGCCGCTGGACCGTACCGCGCACCAGCAGCAGCCAGGAGTGGAAGACCGTGCGGGCGCAGGCCTCAAGGGGGCTGGGGGTACCTCCCAGGCCCCCAGGGCCTGGGGGAGCATCGAAGAAGGCGCAGTCGACCAGGCCCGTACTGTCGTCCAGGGTGGTGAAGATGACCCGGCGGCCGGAGCGGATCGGCGGTGTCTGGGTGGCCGCCTTGGCCCCGGCCACCAGCACCGTCTCGCCGTGCCTGACGTCCCGCAGCCGCCGGGCCGGCAGCGCGCCCAGCTCCGCGAGGAACTCCTGGTGGTCGGCCATCAGATGGCGGGAGGCGTCCATGCCGAGGACGCCCAGCTCGGCGCTGAGCCGTTCGACGTCGCTGAGGTCGGGCAGCCCCGCGGGCTCGACCGGATCGGTCTCCCCCACGCTCCCGGCCCCGCCCGGACCGGAAGGCACCCCCGTCTCCTGCGCCATGTGCAGCGTCAACTGGCCTCCGGAGGCCTGCCGTCCGTGGTGGTGCAGCTCGGCGACGTACAGCAGCAGATCGCGCCGGTTGGCGCCGAAGGCGTCCAGCGCGCCCACCCGGGCGAGGCGTTCGGCCACCGGGCGGGACGGCCGGGCCCGCTGCCACAGGTCCTGGAGGGAGTGGTACGGCTGCCCTTCCGCGATCCGCCGCGCCTCGGCCTCGCTCATGCCGTGGACGTCGCAGAGGGCGAGCCGCAGCCCCCAGACGCCGCCGGAGCCCTCCCCGCCAGACCCGTCGGACACCAGTTCGATGCGATGGGCGACCGCCGAGCGGTTCACGTCCAGCGGCAGCACCGGCACCCCGCGCCGCCGGGCGTCCGCCAGCAGCAGCCGCTTCGGATACATCCCGGGGTCATGGGTGAGCAGCCCGGCGTAGAAGGCCGCGGGGTGGTGCGCCTTGAGCCAGGCGGACTGGTAGGTGGGCACCGCGAAGGCCACCGCATGCGCCTTGCAGAAGCCGTACGAACCGAAGGCCTCGACGATCTCCCAGGTGCGCGCGATCACTTCGGGCGCATAGCCGCGCCGCTCGGCGCACCGCGCGAACCAGGCGCGCACCCGGCCCTGCAGCTCCGGGTCCGACAGCGCGCGCCGCTTCTCGTCCGCCTCGTCCCGCGCGCAGCCCGTCATGATCCGCAGCACCTCGATGATCTGCTCGTGGAAGACCACCACCCCGTAGGTCTCGCGCAGCGGTTCCTCCAGGTCGGGGTGCGGATAGCGGATCGGCTTGCGCCCGTGCCGGGCCTCGATGAAGGGCCGCACCATGTCGGCGGCGACCGGCCCCGGCCGGAAGAGGGAGATGTCGACGACCAGGTCGTGGAAGGTGGCCGGCTGCAGCCGCCCGATCAGGTCGCGCTGGCCCGGCGACTCGATCTGGAAGCAGCCGAGGGTCTCGGTCGAGCGGATCAGCTGGTAGGTGGCCGGGTCGCCGGGCGGCACCTGTGCGGGGTCGTCGAGGTCGATCCGGCGCCCGGTGGCCCGGACGGTCTCGGCGACCGCGTGGGCCATCGCGGACTGCATCCGCACACCCAGCACATCGAGCTTGAGCAGCCCCATCTCCTCCACGTCGTCCTTGTCGAACTGGGACATCGCGAAGCCCTCGCCGCTGGTGGGCACGACGGGCGTACGGTCCAGCAGCGTGGCGTCGGAGAGCAGCACCCCGCACGGGTGCATGGCGATCCCGCGCGGCAGCGCGTCCAGCGCCTCGACCAGCTGCCACAGCCGTTCGGTGCCGTACTCGCGTACTCCGCGCAGCTCCGGCAGTTCGGTCAGCGCGGCCCGTGCGTCGCGGGCGCGGATGTGCGGGAAGGCCTTGGCGAGCCGGTCCACCCGCGCCGGGTCCATGCCCAGGGCCGCGCCCACGTCCCGTACGGCGTGCCGTACGCGGTAGGTCTCGGGCATCGAGACCGTGGCGACCCGCTCCGCGCCGAAGCGGTCGAAGATCGCGCGGTAGACCTCCAGCCGGCGGGCGGACTCGACGTCGATGTCGATGTCCGGCAGCGCGGCCCGCCGCTCGGACAGGAAGCGCTCCATCAGCAGCCCGTGCTCGACCGGGTCGGCGTGCGCGATGCCCAGGAGGTGGTTGACCAGGGATCCGGCGCCGGACCCGCGGGCCGCGACCCGGATGCCCAGCTCCCGCACGTCGTCCACCACCTGGGCGACCGTCAGGAAGTACGAGGGGTAGCCGAGCCGTTCGATCGTGCGCAGCTCGTCGTGCAGCCGCGCCCAGCGCGTACGGTCGCGGTCGTAGCCGCGCAGCACCATGCCGGCGGCGCAGCGCGAGCGCAGCACCCGGGCGGCGGTGCGGTGCTCCGCGCCGACCAGCCGCGGCTCGGGGAAGTGGATCCGGCCGAGCCCGATGTCGTCCTGCGGGTCCACCAGGCACTCGCCCGCGGTCTCCTCGGTCATGGCGAGCAGGCGGTGCGCCAGGCCGCGCCGGAAGCCGGCCGCCTCGGCGATCCGCTCGGCGGTGCGGCTCATCGCGGCGGCGTCCTTGAGCCAGCGCTCGCCGCCGTCGAGGGCCTCGGGGCGGCGCGGGTCCACCGGCACCAGGCGGCGGGCGGAGTCCAGGACGTCGGCGACGGGGCCCTGGCCGGGGTCGGCGTAGCGGACCGCGTTGGTCAGGACGGCGCAGATGCCCTGGTCGACGGCGAAGCCGAGGGTGCGGGCGGCCAGCCGCGGGGAGCCGGGGCCGCTGCCGGGCCGGCCGTGGTCGACGACCTCCAGGCGCAGCGCCTCGCCGTACAGCTCGCGCCAGGGGGCGATGAGCTTGGCGGCGCGGTCCGGGCGGCCGGCGGCCAGCGCCCGGCCCACCTCGGAGTCCGGTCCGAGCAGCACGGTCAGTCCGGCCGGGGCGGACTCCAGGGCGCTCCAGGGAAGGACGGGCTGCTCCGCCCGGCCCGCATGGGCGGCCGAGACCAGCCGGCACAGGGCGGCCCAGCCGGCCGCTCCGTCGCGGGCCAGGAAGACGGCGCGGGCGGCGGACTCGTCGAGGAAGGCGCCGCCGCGCACGGGGGTGCGCCGCCGTGCCGTGGCCGCGCCGGCCGCGGGTCCCGACTCGCGCTCCGCCACGGCCAGTTCGCTGCCGAACAGCGGGCGGACACCGGCCCCGGCGGCGGCCTTGGCGAAGCGTACGGCTCCGGAGAGCCCGTCCCGGTCGGTCAGCGCGAGGGCGTCCATGCCGCGCTCGGCGGCACGCTCGGCGAGCCGCTCCGGATGGGAGGCGCCGTAGCGCAGGGAGAACCCCGAAGCGGTGTGCAGATGCGTGAACCCGGGCATCCGCACCTCCTGCACCTCATCCGCCCCCCGGCCGATCCTGTGTCCCTCGTTCCTCCTGTCCACCATAACCCGGACATCGAACATTCGTACGAACAACACGCCGGGGCCGCCGCCGGCCGTCCGCCGATCAGCCCCACCCCGTCTGCACACGCCCGCCACCGACCGCAAGATAGGTGGACAAAAGCCTCATCACGGCGCCGTCAGGGCGGCGAGGAGCGACACATGGCCACGACGGAGGACGGCACCCGCACCACCTTCCTCGGGGAGGTGCGGAGCGCGGTGACACCGCACGCCGCGCTGCTGGTGCTCGGCGTACTGGGCCTGATGATCGCGTTCATCACCTCGTACACCGGCGCCTTCCACCAGCCCAGGCCGACCGATGTGCCGCTCGCCGTGGTCGCTCCCCCGCCCGTCCGCGGACAGCTGACGGACAAGCTGGACCGGCTGCCCGGCTCCCCGCTGGACCCGCGTGCGGTGGCGTCCGAACGCGAGGCGCTGCGGCAGATCGAGGACCGGACGATCGACGGCGCGCTGATCGTCGACCCGCGCGGCACCACCGACCGGCTCCTGGTGGCGAGCGGCGGCGGCGCCTCCCTCTCCCAGGCGGTCGAAACGGTCGTCCGCGCGGCGGAGAAGGCCGAGCGGCGCACCGTACGCACGGTGGACGTGGCCCCGGCCGACCGGGGCGACGGCCGCAGCCTCTCGTCCTTCTACCTCGTCGTGGGCTGGTGCGTCGGCGGCTATCTGTGCGCCGCGATCCTCGCGATCAGTTCCGGGGCGCGCCCCTCCAACGGGCACCGGGCGGTCATCCGACTGGCCGCGCTGGCCGTATACGCGATCGCCGCCGGGCTGGCCGGCACGATCGTCGTCGGCCCCGTGCTGGGCGCCCTGCCCGGCTCCTTCTTCGGGCTGTGGGGCCTGGGCGCCCTGGTCGTCTTCGCGGTCGGCGCCACCACCCTGGCCTGCCAGGCCCTGCTGGGCATCATCGGCATCGGCCTGGCGATCCTGCTGATCGTCATCCTCGGCAACCCGAGCGCGGGCGGCGCCTACCCCTACCCCCTGCTGCCCCCGTTCTGGCGCGCCATCGGCCCCGCACTCCCCCCGGGCGCGGGCACCTGGACGGCGCGCTCGCTCGCCTACTTCCGCGGCGAGGCGGTGACCTGCCCCCTGCTGGTGCTCTCCGCGTGGGCGGTGGGCGGCGCCGCGCTCACCCTGATCCTCTCCGTCTTCCGCAGGACCGAGCCCTCCGCAGAGCCCCCCTCCCGGGCCCCTCAGAACCAAGGAGCAGCGCCATGACCATCCCCGTCGACCAGCTGTCCGACCCCGCGGTGCGCGCCCTGGTCACCGCCATCAACGGCAACGACGAGCAGGCGTTCTTCGCCGCGCTCACGCCCGACGCCACGATGTCCGACGACGGGTCCGACCGGGACCTGCGGCAGTGGTCCGACCGGGAGATCTTCGGGTCGCGCGGGCACCTGGACGTGCAGGCGGAGTCGGACGGCGGGCGGTCGCTGGTGGCGGACTACCGCAACGACACCTGGGGGCAGATGCGTACGCGCTGGTCGTTCACGGTGACGGACGGCAAGGTGAGCCGGTTCGAGACCGGGCAGGCCTGAGGGACGGGCAGGCCTGAGGGCCGGGCACGGACCGCCGGCGCAGCACCCGGGCCCCAGCGCTCCGGCCGCGGCGGATTACACAGATGTTTCACGGCGTTACCGGCGCGAGACGGGCGGATGACGAGGCGTAAGCCGCCCCAAAGCGGGGCATCCCTTACCCCCGGCGGACCTGCCGGCTGCCCGGAGGCCGCCTCCTCCCCTCCACTTCAGCCAATCGACAGAGATCGAAACCCTCCCGAACGACCGGTCGGCGGCCGGATTCCTACCTTCCGGGTAGGTACGGCTCATGCCACGAGCATGACGGGCGGGGCATCCCCGCTGGCCGCACGGCGGTCGATCCGGGCCCCTCCTCACACCCCCGACTCGTTCGCGCCATTACGCTCAGCTTTCATTCAACGACTCAAAGCGATCGCCGAACGTGCTTTTCGGTGCGCGCTTGGGCCAGACTCCCGTCCGGTATCTGCACCTTCGAGCAAGGGAGTGTTCGTCATGCGTTACATCACTGGGGCGATCGCGTTCGGCGCCGCACTGGTTCTGGGCACGCTGGCCACCACCGCACAGGCCGTCGCCGCACCGGCGGCGCCCGCGCGGTCCGGTGGGCTCTACGCGCCCACCGAACTGGTGCTGACCGTCGGCCAGGGCGAAAGCCGCGCGACCGCCACGGTGCAGCGCGCCGTGACGCTCAGCTGTATGCCGGTGGCGAAGGGCAGCCACCCGACTCCGAGAGCGGCCTGCTCCGAACTGCGCTCGGTCGCCGGTGACTTCACCAAGGTGACCACCGCCGGATCGGACCGGATCTGCACCAAGGAGTGGGCGCCGATAGTGGTCACCGCGGACGGCGTCTGGCAGGGCAAGCGGGTGTCGTACACGTACACCTTCTCCAACGACTGTGCACTGACCGGCGGCAGCGGCTCGGTGTTCGAGTTCTGACCGGCACGGTCCAGGTCCCCGGGCGCCGGACGGCGGCGCCCGGAGGCGGAGTCGGCCCCCGGGCGCCGCGCGGCGTCCGGGGGCCGCTGTCATGCCAGGCGCATGGCGTGCCGCACGTGTCAGCCGATCTGCGCCCCGTAGGCCTCCAGGGCCTCCGGGACCGGCTGGAAGAAGGTCTCGCCGCCGCCGGAGCAGTCGCCGCTGCCGCCGGAGGTGAGGCCGAGTGCGCTCTCGCCGTCGAAGAGCGCACCGCCGCTGTCGCCGGGCTCGGCGCAGACGGTGGTCTTGATCAGGCCCTCGACGGTGCCCTCCTGGTAGTTGACGGTCTCGTTGAGGCCGGTGACCTCGCCGTCGTGCACCTGGGTGGTGCTGCCGCTGCGCTGTACCTTCTCGCCGACGGTGGCATCCGCGGCCTTGGTGATCTTCTGCGTGCTGCCGTTGTAGAGGTCGACCTCGCTCGGGTGCGCGGTGTCGCCCGTGTACTTGACGATGGCGTGGTCGTCACCGGGGAAGCTGGACTTCTCGGTGGTCGCGATCTCCGAGCCGCCCTGCTTGTCGGACCAGCTCTGGACGGCGTTGCCGCAGTGACCGGCCGTCAGGAAGTACGGCTGGCCGTCCTTGACGACGTTGAAGCCGAGCGAGCAGCGGGCGCCGCTCCCCCAGATCGCGTCGCCGCCGGCGATGAAGGGGGTGAACTCGCCCTTGCTGCGGCGGAGTTCGACCTTGTCGCCGAGGGCCTTGGTGACCTTGGTGAGGCGGTCCAGCCGGTCGCCCCTGACCGTGCGGTCGGCGGTCACCACGACCTTGTTGCTCCGCGGATCGATGCCCCAGGAGGTGCCAGGGATGGTCGCCTTGGACTTCAGCGTCTGCCGGGCCGCGTCGAGCTGGGCCAGCGTGTGCTTGACGAGTCTGGCTTCCGCGCCCTTGGCCCGGACGGTCTCGGCCGCCGCCTCGCTGACGACGTTGACCACCAGCTTCTTGGCCTTGGCGTCGTAGAACGCGCCGGCCGTACCGGTCTTGAGCTGCGATGCCAGGGTGGTCGCCGCGGCGGAGGTCAGCTTGGCCGCCGTGGGGGCGGGGGCGGGGGCCGCGTTGGCGCTGGCCAGGGTGACGGTGGCGGTGGCGGCGAGCGCGAGCGCTCCCGCGGCCGCCAGGACGGCGCGCCGGTTGGGTATGCGTCGGTGCTTCAACTCAGAGCCTCCCGTGGGGGGAAGGGCCCGGACTGTGGGGAGTTGCACGGGCCCGGAGAGTGAGTGATCGGGACACGGGCGGTCCGCCCCCGTGGAACAGCGTCTCGGGGAGTCGCGTCCATGCCAACGTGCGGAGCCGAGTATTCCCATCCGCCTCACTCGCGCACAAGACCGAGTTCCGGTCTCACATACGGGAGTTCACGAATTCATCACATCGTCACCACACCGATATCCGCGGACCCCGGTCCCGACTGCGGACATCAGCGGGCATGCGGGGACGGCGGCGGTGCGCGAAGTGTGAGGACCGGTTCTGGCCGGAAAAGAGCCCCCTCTCGGACGAGAGGGGGCCGGGTGCGTACGCGGGCGCGTCGCTACGGGCGCGCGCCGCCGCTCACGGCAGTTCCTCCGCCGCCGGCAGCTCCTCCAGCTCCGACGACAGCACACGGTCGGCCTCGGCGTCGGTCTCCTCGACGGCAGTGCGCGACTCCCCTGCGCCCTGCGCCTCCCCGTCGGCGGCCGCGGCGGCCGGCCGCCGGGCGCGCGCCCGTCCGGCCTCCGCCTCGGTCTGCGCCTGGGCCTGCAGTCCGGAGCGCTCCAGGAACCGCAGCAGCTCCACGGGGAAGGGCAGCACCAGGGTGGAGTTCTTCTCGGCGGCGACCGCCACCACGGTCTGCAGCAGCCGCAGTTGCAGCGCGGCGGGCTGGTCGGACATCGCCGCGGCGGCCTCGGCCAGCTTCCTGGAGGCCTGCAGCTCGGCGTCGGCGTTGATCACCCGGGCCCGCCGGTCCCGGGTCGCCTCCGCCTGGCGGGCCATCGACCGCTTCATCGTCTCCGGCAGCGAGACGTCCTTGATCTCCACCCGGTCGACGGTGACGCCCCAGCCGATGGCGGGGCTGTCCATCATCAGCTCCAGCCCCTGGTTGAGCTTCTCGCGGTTCGACAGCAGATCGTCCAGTTCGCTCTTGCCGATGATCGAGCGCAGCGAGGTCTGCGCCATCTGCGAGACCGCGAAGCGGTAGTCCTCGACCCGGACGACCGCGTCGGCGGCGTCCACGACCTTGAAGTAGACCACCGCGTCGACCCGGACCGTGACGTTGTCGCGGGTGATGCCCTCCTGGGCGGGGACCGGCATCGTGACGATCTGCATATTGACCTTACGCATCCGGTCGATGGCGGGGATGATCATGGTGAAGCCCGGCTCCCGCACCGCGGACGTCAGCCGCCCCAGCCGGAGCACCACACCGCGTTCGTACTGCTTGACCACGCGCGCGGCCGCCATGAAGTACACCCCGCCGGCGCAGAGCAGACCCACCCCGGCCGTCACCAGTTCTTCGACCATCACGGCCCCCTGATGTGTGCCGTATGCCGTCCGAATCGGGCTTGCTCTCCATGGTATGCCCGGCCCGGAGGGGGGTCGAGGCGCGCGGCGGGCGCGGTCGGGCCCCCGTCCTGCAGGGGAGACCTGCGGACGGGGGCCCCGCACCACCGGACCCGGGCCCGGGGATCACGGCCGTGCGTACGTACGGATGTCAGCCGGTCGGCGTCAGTAGACGCTCACGCCGTACGCGCTGAGCGCCTCGGTGACGGGCTGGAAGAAGGTGGTGCCACCGGACGTGCAGTCGCCGCTGCCGCCGGAGGTGAGGCCGAGCGCCTTGGTCCCGGAGTAGAGGGGGCCGCCGCTGTCGCCGGGTTCGGCGCAGACGGTGGTCTGGATGAGTCCGGAGACGATGTCGCCGCCGCCGTAGTTGACGGTGGCGTTGAGGGCGGTGACCTTGCCGCTGTGGGTGCCGGTGGTGGAGCCGCGGCGGGTGACCGTCTGGCCGACGGTCGGGGTGCCCGCGCTGGTGATGTCCTGGCTGCCGACCGTCCCGGGGTGCGCCACGGACGTGTTGGTGTACTTCACGATGCCGTAGTCGTCGCCCGGGAAGCTGGAGCCGGCGGTCGGCCCGATGCTCGTGGAGCGCGCGGAGTTGGTGTACCACGGCGGATTGCCGTCGGTGCAGTGACCGGCCGTCAGCAGGTAGTAGGTGCTGCCGCTGCGGACGTTGAAGCCCAGGGAGCAGCGCCAGCTGGAGGCGTAGATGGCGTCGCCGCCGGAGATGAACTTGCGGAAGGTGCCCGCGATCCGGTCGATGCGGAGCGCTTCGGCGTTGCCGCCCGCGGCCCGTTCGATCCTGGCGATCTCGGCCTGGGAGACGGTGCGGTCGGCGGTGACGACCAGGGTGTGGGTCCTGCTGTCGATGCGCCAGGCGGTGCCGGCGACGTCCGCGGCGCGTACCGCGTTGCCGGCGGCCGAGAGCTCGGCGGCGCTGAACGTCCTTGCGGGGGCGGGGTCCTGGGCGTTGGCGGTCGGGATGGCGATGGCTCCGACAGCCACCAGTCCGGACGCCACGGCGATCAGCCGGGTGCGTCTCGCTACGCCGCTGCGGGGGGTGGTGCGCTCGTTCCTCACTGATTCCTCCGAGGGGGATCGGGGGGCCGCAGGTGAGCGGCCCGGTGAGGCGCAGCCGAAGGGCACGCGGGAATCCGCACGTTATTTTCAGCGTGCCCCTGACAAGCGCTGAGCGGAGTTTCGGGCGCGCCGCCCCGGCGGCGCAAGAGGCCTGCACGAATGTCTCGTCCCCGACACACGGCTGTCACCTCACCCGCCGCACCACGCACTCCGCCCCGGCAGCCTCGTTGACGGCTGCCGGGGCGGCGCTGACCCCCTCGGTCGCGGCTTGGACGGATCAGTGGACGATGTGGTTCCGCTCCCCCGCGCGCAGGGCGATCGGCAGGGTGTTGCCGGGCGGCGGGAAGGGGCACAGGAAGTGGTCGGCGAACGCGCACGGCGGCAGCAGGGTGCGGTTGAAGTCGACGGTGACGGTGCCGTCCTCGGCGGGCGCGGACGGCCGCAGAAAGCGGA
The DNA here is from genome assembly GCF_053595675.1 of Streptomyces sp. NPDC002446. NCBI lineage: Bacteria > Bacillati > Actinomycetota > Actinomycetes > Kitasatosporales > Streptomycetaceae > Streptomyces > Streptomyces sp. NPDC002446. The sequence goes on from NZ_JBSFYC010000025.1 coordinate 26,424, forward strand.
AGCGGTAGCTGTCGGTGCCGCTGGTCGCGTCGGCGAGCACGGCCCACAGGGAGCCGTCGCCCTCGACCGCGACCTGCAGGGTGTGTTCGTCCCCTTCGAAGGTGAAAGCGAGTTCACCGGCGAGACCGAGCAACCGCCGCTGCCCGTCGGCGTGCGGCACCCGGACCGTGCGGCCCTGGGCGTACGGGCGGAACCGGCCCGGCCGCACCCAGCGTTCGTCGTGCGCGTAGACCTCGATCCCGGCGAAGGAACGGCGGGCGGCGGAGTGCGGATCGTAGTCGCGCACCGCCCACCGGCCCTCGCGCCGCAGCACCAGCAGATGCCGCTCGCCCACCGCCACCCGGGTGGCGGTGGGGCCGGGGTCCTGGCCGAGCCGGAACTCACCGGCCGCCGGTTCGCCGTCCACGGTGAGCCCGTCCCCGGCGGCGGCCCGCAGCACGACTTCGTCGGCCCCCTCGGTCCAGATGCCCGGCAGTCCCCCGATGCGGCCACCGGGGTGGTCGGCCAGCCAGTGCGTCCCGGTCAGGGCGAGCGGGCCGTAGGGCCCGGAGACGGCGGCGACGCGCCGGGCGTGCCAGTCCCGCCACTCCTGGAGTGCGTGGGTGCTCATGGCGGTCAACCCTTCCATACGGGGCGCGCGGGCTTCGGCAGCCCGAGGTGGGAGCGCAGGGTCGTACCGGAGTACTCCGTGCGGAAGACACCGCGCTCCTGGAGGAGCGGTACGACCCGGTCGACGAACGGGTCGAGACCGCCCGGCGTCAGATGGGGCACCAGGATGAACCCGTCGGCGGCGCCGGCCCGGACGAAGGTGTCCATCTGCGCCGCGACGTCCTCGGGAGTGCCGACGAAGGACTGCCGTCCGGTGGTCTCGATCACCGTCTCGCGCAGGGACAGCCCCTTGGCGCGGGAGAGCGCCCGCCACTTGTCGGCGACCGCCTTCGGGTCGGCGATCCTGACCCGGCCCTGCGCCAGCTCACCGCCGGGGTCCGGATCGAGGTCCGGCAGCGGCCCGTCGGGGTCGTACCCGGAGAGGTCCACGCCCCAGATCTGCTCCGCCGCGAGCAGCGCGTTCTGCGGGGAGACCTGCTGCCGGCGGATCTCGGCGGCGTGTTCCTGGGCCTCGGCGGCGGTGTCGCCGAGGACGAAGGTGACCCCCGGCATGATCTTGAGGTCGGCGGGCTTCCTTCCGTACGCCGCGAGGCGGCCCTTGACGTCGGCGTAGAAGGCGCGTCCCGCCTCCAGGCCCGCGTGCCGCGTGAAGATCACATCGGCGGCGGAGGCGGCGAACTCCCGGCCCTCGGACGAGTCCCCGGCCTGGATGACGACGGGATGGCCCTGCGGGCTGCGCGGCACGGTGAACTCGCCGCGGACGGTGAAGTGCGCACCGCGGCGGTCGACCGTCCGGGCGTGGTGGCCGTCCTCGGTCCGCGAGTCCCACAACTCCCGTGCGGTGGCGAGGAATTCGGCAGCCCGGAGATAGCGGTCGGCGCGGTCCAGGTATCCGCCGCGGCGGAAGTTCTCACCCGTGAAGGCGTCGGAGGTGGTGACGACGTTCCAGGCCGCCCGGCCGTTGCTGAGGTGGTCGAGGGAGGCGAGCCGGCGGGCGAGTTCGTAGGGCTCGTTGAAGGTGGTGTTGACGGTGGCGGCCAGCCCCAGGCGCTCGGTGACCGCCGCCAGGGCGTTGAGCACGGTGATCGACTCGGGCCGGCCGACCACGTCGAGGTCGTGGACGAGCCCCTTGTGTTCGCGTATGCGCAGCCCCTCGGCGAGGAAGAAGAAGTCGAACAGGCCGCGTTCGGCGGTGCGGGCGAGATGCTCGAAGGAGGAGAAGTCGATCTGGCTCCCCGACCTCGGGTCCGCCCAGACGGTGGTGTGGTTGACGCCGGGGAAGTGCGCGGCGAGATGGATCTGCCTGCGTGCGGTCGCCGGGGTCATGCGGTCTCCCCCGCGAGGGCGTAGCGGCTGGCCGGCCGGGGCAGGCCGAGGCGTTGGCGCAGCGTCCCGCCCGGGGGACCGGAGAGCAGCAGCCCGCGCTCCCGGAGGGCGGGGACGGTGGCCTCGACGAGCAGCGCGAGGTCCCGGCCGGGGTCGGCGGGACGCAGATGGAAGCCGTCGGCGGCTTCGTCCGCCCGCCAGTCGGCGATCAGGTCAGCGAGCCCGGTGCCGTCGGCGGTGTCGTCGAGTTCGACCGGCAGCGAGGCGAACACCCGCAGCCGACCGGGGTCGCGGCCGTGTGTGCGGGCGCGGTCGCGCAGCTCCTCGCGGACCGCCCGCGCGGTGGCGGGATCCTCGACACGGACGAGGGCGAGGTCGGCGTGGGCCGCGGCCACCTCGCGCGCGGGCTCCTCGCTGGCGTCCACCGCAATGACCGGGCGGCCCTGCGGGGGCCTGGGCACGGTGGAGGGGCCGCGGACGGAGAAGGTGCGGCCGGCGAAGTCGATGTGGTGGAGCTTGTCGCGGTCGATGAACCGGCCGGTGGCGCGGTCGCGGATCTCCGCGTCGTCCTCCCAGCTGTCCCACAGCCGGGCGACGGCCTCGGCGACCTCGGCCGCCTCGGCCCAGACCTCGGCGGGCGGGGCGGCCGGCCGGCGGCCGAAGAGTGCGGCGTCGGCCCCGGTGGTGGAGACGTCGACGGCCCAGCCGGCCCGGCCGCGGCTGACCCAGTCCAGGGTGGCGACGGCGGTGGAGACGTGGAACGGCTCGGTGTGGGTGGTGGTGACGGTGGGGATCAGCCCGATCCGTCCGGTCGCGGGGGCGACCCGGGCGAGCACGGCCAGTGCGTCGAGTCCCGGGCGGGCGAAGCCGTCGCCGAGGGTCACGAAGCCGAGGCCGCCGCGCTCGGCGAGCCGGGCGAGCGCGACGAAGTACGCGGCGTCCTGGGCGGCGTGTCCGGCGGTCGGCGGGGTGTCCAGCGCGACGGCCAGGTGCAGGGGGTGGGGCATGGGGTTCCTTTCCGTTCCGGCGCCGGTCAGTCGGCGGTCCTGGGCAGGCCGGGCGGGTTGATCCGGGAGGTCTTCAGGGCCTCGTCGGTCAGCCCCCAGCGCGCCAGCACCCTGCCGTAGCGGCCGTTGTCGATGACCTTCTGCAGGGCCGCGGCATAGGCCTTGACCAGGCCGCTGCCCTTCTTCGTGGTGGCGGCGATCGTCCCTGGGACGGTGCCGCCGCCGGAGAAGGAGCCGACGATCTCGGTCTGGCCCGCGGTGTTCACGTGGTAGGCGGCGGTCGGGTTGGGGCCGAAGTAGGCGTCGATACGGCCCGATTGGAGGGCGAGGTAGGTGTCCGAGGGCTTCTGGAAGTACTTGATGTCCACCGGCTTGCGGCCGGCCCGCTCGTTCTCCCTGCTCCAGTCGACCAGGATCTTCTCCTGGTTGGTGCCGGAGTCGACCGCGACGGTCCGGCCCGCGACGTCCTTGGCGCCGCGGACCTGCCACCCGCTGCCCTTCTTCGCCTCCACCGCCAGCCGGTCGAGCCGGTAGGTGGCGAAGTCGTACGCGTCCTTGCGCTCCTCGGTGACGGTGACATTGGAGAACACCGCGTCGAGCTTGCCGCTGTCCAGGCCGACGAAGAGGTTCTCCCAGGACAGCGGGTCGAAGCGGGGTGCGAGCCCGAGGGTGTCGGCGACGAGGGTGGCGATGTCCTCCTCGACGCCGATGAGGGTCTTGTCATCGGTGGCGTGGAAGGAGAGCGGCGGGCTGGCGCCGGCGCTCACCCCGATCCGCAGGGCGCCGGTCTGGCGGACCCGGGCGGGCACCAGTGCGGCGATCTCGGGGTCCTCGGTGCCCCGGACGCGGTGCTGGTCGGGACCGATATTGATCTTCAGTCCCCCGGCGCCGGCGGCGACGTGCTCGCTGCCGCCGCCCGGCGCCCCGCCGCCGCAGGCGGTCAGCAGCACGGAGCCGGCGGCGAGGACGAGGGCGGTGGTCAGGGTGCGGCGGCGGTGCAACGGACGGCTCCTCATGCTCAAAGGACCTTGGAGAGAAAGGACTTGGTGCGCTCATGGCGCGGGTGGTCGAGGACCTCGGCGGGCGTGCCCTGCTCGACGATCCGCCCGTCGTCCATGAAGACGACGGTGTCGGCGACCTCGCGGGCGAAGCCGATCTCATGGGTGACGACGATCATCGTGGTGCCCTGGTGCGCCAGGTCCTTGATGACGTCGAGGACCTCGCCGACCAGCTCCGGGTCGAGCGCGGAGGTCGGCTCGTCGAAGAGCAGCAGCTTGGGTTCCAGGGCGAGCGCACGGGCGATCGCGACCCGCTGCTGCTGGCCGCCGGAGAGCGTCCTCGGGTAGGCGTCCGCCTTGCCGGCGAGCCCGACCCGGGCGAGCAGCGCCCGCGCGGCCTCGGCGGCGTCCTTCCTGGACCGGCCGAGCGCGGCGACCGGGGCCTCGGTGAGGTTCTCCAGCACCGTCAGATGCGGGAAGAGACGGAAGTTCTGGAAGACGAAGCCGATCCCGGTGCGCTGCTTGAGGATCTCGCGCTCGCGCAGCTCGTACAGCCTGTTGCCGGACCGCCGGTAGCCCACCAGCGCCCCGTCGACGCTCACCGAGCCGCTGTCGACCTTCTCCAGGTGGTTGATGGTGCGCAGCAGGGTGGACTTGCCGGAGCCGGACGGGCCGAGGACGACGGTGACCTCGCCGGTGCGGACCTGGAGGTCCACGCCCTTGAGGACGTCGAGCGAGCCGAAGCTCTTGCGGACCGCGCGGACGTCGACCATCGGGCCGGGCGTGCTCATCGGGTGGCTCCCTTGGAGTAGTGGCGTTCCACGTAGTGCTGGAGGACGGAGAGCGCGGTGGTGAGCAGGACGTACCAGGCGGTGGCCACCATCAGCAGCGGTACGACCCGGCCGTTGCGTCCGTAGATGACCTGGACCTGGTAGAAGAGCTCGCCGATCGCCATGACGGAGACGATCGAGGTGCCCTTGAAGAGGGAGATGACCTCGTTGGTGGCGTTCGGCAGGATCGAGCGCATCGCCTGCGGCAGCACGATGCGGCGCAGCTGCCGCAGCCGGGGGATGCCGAGCGCGGCGGCCGCCTCCAGCTGTCCGGCGTCGACGGCGAGCACCCCGCCGCGCACGATCTCGGCGGCGTACGCGGCCTGGTGCAGCGCGAGGCCGAGCACCGCCGCGCCCATCGCGCCCACCAGTCCCATGGTGTCGAAGTGGAAGAAGCCCGGGCCGAAGGGGATGCCGAACTCCAGCCGTTTGTAGAGGTAGGCGAGGTTGAACCAGAACAGCAGCTGGACGATGAGCGGGATGGAGCGGAAGGCCCAGATGTAGCCGAGGGCGGCCCAGCGCAGGAAGGGGCTCGCGGACAGCCGCATGAAGGCCAGCACCACACCGAGGGCAAAGCCGAGGGCGGTGCCGTAGACGGTCAGCTGGAGGGTGACCCAGACCGCCTTGAGCACCGTCTCCGCGGTGAGAAACCGGGCGAACACCTCCCATTCCCAGGCCGGGTTGGTGACCAGTCCGTGGACGAACTGGGCGATCAGCACGGCGGTCACCGCGACCGCGGCCCAGCGCCAGGGATGACGTACGGGCACGATCTTCAGGGCCGCCGGATCGTCCCGTCCCGGCGGCCCGGCCCGCTCGGGTGCGGACTGCTCGACGGGTGGGTCAGTGGTCAGCGGCATGGGAGTCCTCGGGGGTGGGTGGTGCGGGGACGGGGAGGGGCGGGGCGGCCCGGTCGCGGAGGAAGGTCAGCAGCGCCCGCGCGGCGGCGTCGTTCTGCCGGAAGGCGGGGGCGTTGGTACGGGGGCGGGCGAAGGCCCCGGAGGAGCGGGCGTCTGTGTGCGGGCCGAGGGCGAAGCGGCGCGGGTGCGGCCGTCCGGCCCGGTCCAGGATCCGGCCGTCGGTGGGGGCCACCGCCAGCAGCCCGGAGGGCGTCGTGGCCGCGCCGTCGGTGTACAGGCCGCGCAGCAGGCGGTCGCGGGTGCGCACAACGGTCGGCGCCGGCAGCCGGGCCTCCACCAGCGCCCGCGCCTCGACCGACTCCCCCGGCGCACTGGCGCTTGTGGCGCGGAACACCCCGCGCCGCTCGTCGGCGGTGACGGTGGTGCCGGCGCCGAGGAAGCGCACCACACCGGCGCGGGACAGCGCGAGAAGCTGCCGCAGCCGCGGGCCGGGCGGCCCGGAGGCGAGGTGGCTGAAGAAGCCGTGCCACCAGGGGCCGAGGTCGCCGAGCCGGACCAGCTGGCCGTATACCGACAGCAGGGCGAGGAAGACCGCCAGGTCGGGGCTGTGCGCGGGGTCGTGGCGGCGGGCGAGGTCGGCCTCGATGTAGCCGCGCAGTCCCTCTTGGAGTGCCTCGCCGTCGGGGTAGCGCACCCCGGCCAGCGGACGGTCCAGGGCGTCCAGGTCGAGACGGTCCGCGGGGTCCGGGACGGCGGCGGTGACCAGGGCCTGGAGGGCCGCTCCGCCGGGGTCGGCGGCGGCGTACTTCTCCTCGAAGTCCGGCCAGTTCATCCGGGTGCGCTCGGCGTGGGCGGTGAACAGCCGGTGGTAGTGGGCGAAGCCCAGCTCCTTGTCGATCAGCGGCCGGACGTCGCGGTCGAAGTCTCCCCCGCTGTCGGCTCCGTTCGAGCGGGGGGACCCCCATCCGCCCGGCCGGGCGAGCAGCTCGTCGACCTGTTCGGGGCCGAAGAACCGCGGCAGCGGCGGCCGTTCGCCGTGCGGCTGATAGCCGATCTTGGAGTGGTACGGCACCCCGCGCCGCGACCCGACGTGCAGGACGGGTTCGCGTCCCGAGGGCCGGTAGGCCGGCCGCCCGTCGGGGCCGGTGGTGTACGTGCCGCCGCGGCCCTCGGTCAGCAGCACCATGAGGTCGATGAAGGCCAGCCCGAAGCCGCGGACGAGCACCGGCTCGCCGGGCCGGAGGGCGCTCAGATCGCTGTCGGCGGTGAACGCGGCCGGCAGGTGCGTCAGCCCGTGACGGGCCGCGAAGTCGCTCAACTCCCGTTCTTCCAGCTCTGGTTCGGCTTCCAGATGCCCCAGGGTGAGCACCACGAGATCGGCGAGGAGCGGGGTGGGGCGGCCGGCCAGCCATACCTGCTGGCGGCCGTCGCGGGAGCCGGAGACCCGTACGGCCGTGTGCCGGTGTTCATGGACGGCGACGGACGGCGGCAGCGCGGCCACCGAGCGCTCGTACACCCAGCGCAGATACGCGCCCTGCTCCCGCCGGCTCAGGAACTCCTGCCCGCCGGCCTCGGCCCACTCGGCGAGCGTGGGCCCCGGCCGGACGGGACCCGCCTGCTCCACCGTCGCGTCGGTGAACATGGTGACGTCCTCGGCCATCGAGTTCATCCACAGCAGCGGGGACTGGTCCGCGCGCCAGATGCGGCCGCCGCCGGGCGGGTACGGGTCGACGAGGTGGATGTCCAGGGGCCGGTCCCCGTACAGGGAGGGGAGGTTGGCGGCGAGCCGCTCCAGGACGCCGGTCCCCCGCGGGCCGGCCCCGACGATGACGAGCGAGGCGGTCACCGGGCACCGGCCGTACCGCGGGCGTAGTGCCGCTCGATGAAGTACTGGCCGACGCTGAGCGCGGAGGTGACCACGATGTACCAGAGGGTGGCGACCAGCAGCAGCGGGATGACCTGGTAGGTGCGGTGGTAGACCAGTTGGACGGAGTAGAGCAGGTCCTGGACGGCGATCACGCTGACGATGGAGGTGCCCTTGAGGGTGCCGATCAGCATGTTGCCGGCCGGCGGCACGATGGCGCGCATCGCCTGCGGCAGCACGATCCGGCGCAGCCGGCGCCCGGCGCCCAGCCCCAGCGACTGGGCGGCCTCCAGCTGGCCCTTGTCGACGGAGAGGATGCCGCCGCGGACCACCTCGGCGGCGTACGCGGCCTCGTGCAGGGTCAGCCCGATGACCGCGATGGTGACCGGCCCGAGGAGATCGACCGTCTTGATGCCGAGGATCGTCGGGTACAGCGCCCCGATGTTGAACCAGAACAGCAGCTGCACCAGGATCGGCATCGACCGGAAGAGCCAGACGTAACCCCAGCTGACGCCGCGCAGCACGGGGTTGGCGGAGAGCCGCATGGTCGCGAGCAGGGTGCCCAGGACGAAGCCGAGCGCCATGACGAGCGCGGTCAGCCAGAGCGTCAGGCCCAGGCCGCGCAGTACGGCGGTGGTCAGGAAGTAGTCGGCGACCACGTCCCACTGGAAGGCGTCGTTGCGTACGACGGAGGTGGCGGCCAGGGCCAGCAGGGCGAGGACGGCGGCGGCCGCCGCCCACTGGCCGGTGCGGCGGCGCGGGACGATGCGCGCGGCGGCGTCGGGCACGGCGGGGTCCGGGGCGCCGGGCAATGCCGCGGCGGGCGTGACGCGGGCGTCGAGGGTGTCGGGGGCTGGATCTACCAAGGACATGGCGAAGGCTCCGTGGATGCCGAGAGCGAGCACAGGCTCTGGGCGCCTTCACACGGGCCGAACGGGTCGCGCCCCTCAGCACGACCGGTCCCCGATGCTAGGGAGTGAACACGCCGTGCTGTCAAGGCCGTCCACACTGTGAGCGATGGATCACTTCGCGGTTGACGGGGAAACGGATGCCTGTTCCACTTAGTCGCATGTACGCATGGCAGCGGCTGGTCACCCGCGACCACATCGACTTCGGTCGTGTGTGGTCGTCGTCCTGTTGAGCTGACGCCCTGCCCTGAAGCCCGTCGCCGATCAGGCCGGGCCGTTTTCGCGGTTCTTCCCTTCCGCCAACCGCGCGCCTTCACACACACCTCGCGCCGCCCTTTTCCGGCGCACCCTCCCCTCCCCTCGCAGTTCCCCGTTCTCCGCTCCTCCCCTAGAAGGGCGCGGTATGCGCTTCGGCGTCATGACTTTGATCGACAACGTCCCGGACGCGCTGTCCGGACATCTCCTCACCCCGCACGACCGGCTCCAGGAGGTCCTCGAACTCGCCGTCCTCGCCGAGGAGTTGGGCTTTGACGCCTTCGGTGTCGGAGAGCGGCACGGTGCACCGTTCCTGTCCAGCTCCCCGCCCGCGGTGCTGGGCGCGATCGCCGCACGTACGCGCCGCATCCGGCTCTTCACCACCGTCACCGTCCTGTCCACCCTCGACCCCGTCCGGGTCGCCGAGGACTACGCCACCGTCGACCAGCTCTCCGGCGGCCGGCTGGAGCTGACCATCGGCAAGGGCAACGCCCCCGAGCCCTGGCACCTCTTCGGCCGCGACCCGGACGACCAGTACGCGCTGCAGGAGGAGAACTACGAACTGCTGCGCCGGCTGTGGAGCGAGGAGCAGGTCACCTGGTCGGGCCGCTTCAGGCCCGCGCTCCGGGACGCCACCGCGCTGCCGCGCCCCTACCAGCAGCCGCCCACCGTCTGGCACGGCAGCGCCACCAGCGAACGCTCGGTGGAGCTGGCCGCCCTGTGGGGCGACCCGGTCTTCGCCGCCAACGTCATCCAGCCGGTGGCCGATTACGCCAAGCTGATCGACCACTACCGCGCACGCTGGGCGGACTACGGGCACGATCCCGCGGCGGCGCTGGTCGCGGCGGGCGGCACGCTCTACGCCGCGGCCGACGACCGCACCGCCCGCCGGGAGTTCGCGCCGTACTACCAAGCGGCCGTCGCCGCCCGTGACGTACCGGGCAACAACACCCCGTTCCGCACCCTGGACGACGCCGCCGACCACGGCCCGGCGCTGGTCGGCTCCCCCGGGCGGATCGCCGCCAAGATCCGCGAGCAGCATGCCGCGTACGGGCATGCGCTGCAGTTCTTCTCCGTGGACAGCGCCGGGCTGCCCTTCGCGCGCAGGGCCGAGGTGCTGCGGCTGACCGCCGCCGAGGTGCTGCCGCGGCTGCGCGACGAGCTGCCCGATCCGCTGCCCTGGCCGTCCGCCGCGCCCGCACCGGTGCCGGAGGCGGCCCGGTGACCACCACGCGCCGCCCCGCACGGGCCCAGCATCTGACGGTGCATCACACCACCGTCACCGACCCCCTCGCCCGGCCGCTGCTGGACGAGCTGACCCACGAGTACCGCACCCGGTACGAGAGGCCCGTCGATCTGAGCCTGGAGTACCCCGCCGCGGAGTTCGCCCCGCCCGGGGGCGCGTTCGTGCTGCTCCTGGAGGACGGCGACCCGGTCGCCGGCGGCGCGTACCGCCGCTACGACGCCCGCACCGCCGAGCTGAAGAGGATCTGGACCCACTCGGCGCACCGCAGGCGCGGGCTGGCCCGGCGGGTGCTCGACACCCTGGAGCGGGACGCCGCCCAGCGCGGCTACACCCGTGTCTTCCTGACGACCGGTCCGCGTCAGCCGGAGGCCAGGGGCCTCTACCTCGCCGCGGGCTACCGCCCGCTGTTCGACCTGTCCGCCGCCCCGGAGTCGATCGGCCCCCTGCCGTTCGAGAAGCACCTGGAGATCCCGCACCCATGACCACCACCCCGCCCCGCACCACCGCACTGCGCGCCGCGGCCCTCCTGGCCACCGCCGTCCTGGCGCTCACCGCCTGCGGTGCGGGCACCCCGCCGCACGGCGCCGGGGCCGCCGGACCGGCCGCCGCCGACGCCGATCTCCCCACCGAAGACGTGGTCTCGGCGGTCCGCAGGGACCCGGCCGCGGCGAAGCTGCTGCCCGCGGACGTCCGGGCCCGCGGCACCCTGTCCCTCGCCGCGAGCGTCGGCACCCCGCCCGGCGCCGCCTATCTGCCCGACGGCAAGACCCTGGCCGGACAGGACATCGACTTCGCGGACGCGGTCGGCAAGGTCCTGGGCCTGCGCGTCGACCGCGAGGTGGCGAGCTTTGAAGCGATCCTGCCGGCCCTCGGCAGCGGCAAGTACGACGTGGGCACCGGCAACTTCGGCGTCACCGACGAGCGCCGCCGGACCGTCGACTTCGTCACCTACATCAACGACGGCCAGGGCTTCGCCGCGCGCAAGGACAGCCCGTTGAAGAAGGTCACCTCGCTGCGGCAGCTGTGCGGGCTGACGGTCGCCACCGGCGCGGGCACCACCTTCGAGGCGACGCTGGAGGAGTATGCGCCGCAGTGCGCGAAGGCCGGCCGGAAGCCGTACGACGTCAAGACCTACGCCGAGCAGGGCGCGCTGTGGATCTCGCTCCAGCAGGGCCGCAGCGATGTGGTGATGAGCACCATCAACGGACTGCGCTACGCGGTCACCCGGCAGCCGGACCTGCGGTTCCTCAACGAGTTCAAGCGGCTCGACGTGGGCTTCGCGTTCAAGAAGGGCACACCGCTGGCGCCCGCCGTCCGCGCCGCGGTCAACCGGCTGCGCGAGGACGGCACCTACGACCGCATCCTCAAGAAGTGGGGTACCTCCCCCTCGGCCATCAAGACGTCGCAGATCAGCCCGCCGGAGATCAAGTGAGCCGCCCGCGCCTGGCCCGCCGGCCAATTGCCGACACCACTCGGTATCACTCGGTCGGGTACCGACCGTGATGTTCTTCATACTGTCAGTTCCCGTGCAGGGCGCGGAAGCTGATGGCGCGCCACCCTCTTTGCACCAGATGTGTCACGAACCCCCCGTGCGGCGGCTATCCACTTGGCACACCCTCCGCCTCATGGACGACGATAGGGGCGGACACGCAGACACCGCGGGTGAGAGGAGGCGTCAATGGGATCGGTGCGCAAGGCGAGTGCCTGGCTTGGCCTCGTCGACGACAATGATGACGAGCGCTACTACGACGACGACTACGCCGAGGGACCCCACGCCGGTGACTCGGGCGGCAGCAGCCCCTGGGTGACCGACCCCCGGGTCCGGGTGGCCGACGCGACCGCCCAGGACCAGGGCACCCGCATCGCCACGGTCACCCCGGAGAGCTTCCGGGACGCCCGCGGCATCGGCGAGCTCTTCCGGGACGGCGTCCCGGTGATCGTCAATCTGACGTCCATGGAGCCCGCCGACGCCAAGCGCGTCGTGGACTTCGCGGCCGGCCTCACCTTCGGCCTGCGCGGCTCGATCGAGCGGGTCGCCACCCGGGTCTTCCTGCTCACCCCCGCCGACTACAGGGTGCTCAGCGGCGAGACCCACGACCACCGCAACGGCGGTTTCTTCAATCAGAGTTAACGGGCTTCACGTGCTTCCGGCCGGGGATCCGGGAGCCGGCCCCCGGGTGATGCGGCAGTCAGGGTCAGCGGGGGCGGGGCCGCTCACCGGAAGGCGTCCAGCCCGGTGAGCGCCTTGCCCAGCACCAGTTGGTGCATCTCGACGGTGCCCTCGTAGGTGAGCACCGATTCGAGGTTGGTCGCATGCCGCATGACGGGATACTCCAGCGAGATCCCGTTGGCGCCGAGGATCGTACGGGCCGTGCGGCAGATCTCGATCGCCTCCCGTACGTTGTTCAGCTTGCCGAAGCTGATCTGCTCGGGGCGCAGCCGCCCCGCGTCCATCCGCAGCCCCAGATGGTGGGCCAGCAGGATCCCCTTGTGCAGTTCGACGGCCATGTCGGCGAGTTTGGCCTGGGTGAGCTGGAAGCCGCCGATCGGCTTGCCGAACTGCTCGCGGACCTTCGCGTAGTCCAGCGCCGCCTCGAAGCTGGCGCGGGCGGCGCCCATGGAGCCCCACACGATGCCGTAACGGGCGTGGCTGAGACAGCCGAGCGGGCCGCGCAGACCGGTGACCTCCGGCAGCACCGCATCGGCCGGCAGCCGCACCTCGTCCAGGACGAGTTCGCTGGTCACCGAGGCGCGCAGGGACCACTTGTGCTTGATCTCCGGGGCCGAGAAGCCCGGGGTGCCGGCGGGGACGACAAAGCCCCGGATGCCGTCCTCGGTCCCGGCCCAGACCACCGCGACACCGGCCACCGAGCCATTGGTGATCCACATCTTGCGCCCGTTGAGCACCCAGTCCGCGCCGTCGCGCCTGGCGTACGTCCGCATCCCCGCCGGGTCGGAGCCGTGGTCCGGCTCGGTCAGGCCGAAGCAGCCGATGACCTCGCCGGAGGCCATCTCGGGCAGCCACCGCTGCTTCTGCTCCTCGGAGCCGAAGCGCCAGATGGCGTACATGGCGAGCGAGCCCTGGACGGAGACCAGCGAGCGGATGCCGGAGTCGGCGGCCTCCAGCTCCAGGCAGGCCAGTCCGTACTGGACGGCGGAGGCACCGGCGCAGCCGTAGCCCTGCAGCGACATGCCCAGCGCGCCGATCGAGCCGAGCTCACGGGCCAGTTCGCGGATACCGGGCAGCTCGCCGTCCTCGTACCACTGCGCGATGTGCGGCAGCACGCGGTCGGCGGCCCACCGGCGGACGGTGTCGCGGACCGCGCGGTCGTCGTCGGTGAGCAGTTCGTCGATGCCCAGGGGGTCGCTGGGGTCGAACGGCGGGACCGTCGAGGAAGCTGCGGACGGCTGTGCGGACATGGCGGGCCTCCGGCGGGTTCAGCGCTCGCGCGAAAACTAGCAGTGGTAGTTATTGCGCGTCCGACGGTACGGCCCGGGGTGCCGCGCGGCAAGGGTCACCGCCGCGCGGCGAGGCGGGCGGCGCGCGGCGCCGATCAGCGGCCGGAGCCCGCCGGGGCGGGCTCGCCGCTGCCCCGCCCGGCGCCCGCCGTGGCAGCGTCCTGGCCGGGCTCGCCCTCGGCCTCCGCCCGCTCCGTGGACTCCGCGGCCCGGCGCGGCAGCCGCAGCGCGATCCCCGCGCCGACCAGCAGCAGCACCGCACTGGCGATGAGGGTGATGTGCAGCCCGCGGACGAAGGAGTCCCGGGCGGCCTCGCGCAGCGCGTCCCGGGCGGCTCCGCCCAGACCCGCGGCCACCTTGTACGCCTCGCCGAGAGAGTGCGCAGCCGAGGCGGAGGCCTTCTCGGGGACACCGCCGACATGGGCCAGCCCGGGTGCGTAGGCGGCGTTCATCACGCTGCCGAGCAGGGCCACACCGATGCCGGCGCCGAGCTGGTAGGAGGTCTCGCCGATGGCGGCGGCACCGCCGGACTGCTCCGCGGGGGCCTCGCTCAGCATGGACTCGTACGCCCCGAAGAGCGTGGACTGGAAGCCGAAGCCCAGCAGGACGAAACCGCAGGCCAGCAGCCACGGGCGGTCCTGGCTGCTCATCGCGGTCAGACAGAGCACCGCGACGGCGGTCAGCACGAAGCCGAGCGAGACCATCGCGCGCGGGCCGACGGCCTGCAGCATCTTCGAGCCGGTCAGACCGGCGGCCATCGCGGCGAAGACCAGCGGAAGCATCCGCAGCCCGGTCTCCAGGGGGCTGAGGCCGAGGACGAGCTGGAGGTACTGGACGGCGATCAGCTGCAGCCCCACCAGGGCGAGCATGGCCAGCACGATGCAGCCGACGGAGGTGCCGAACGCGGGCCGGGCGAACAGCCGCATGTCGATCAGCGGGTGCTCGCGGCGGCGCTGGCGCCGTACGAAGAGGATCAGCAGCAGGGTGCCGAGGACGATGGGCAGCAGCGTGGTCGGGCCCACCACGGCCATTCCGCTGCCGATCCGCTTGACGCCGAGGACGATGCCCAGCACGCCGAGCGCCGCGACGACCGCGCCGATCACGTCCCAGGGCCCGTTGCGCTCGCCGCGCGACTCCGGCAGCAGCCACCGGCCTATCAGCAGCATCGCGGCCATCATCGGGATGTTGATGAGGAAGACCGAACCCCACCAGAAGTTCTCGACGAGGAAGCCGCCGAGGACCGGGCCGACCGCGGCACCGACCGCGGCCACCGCGCTCCAGACGCCGATGGCGACCGCGCGCTCGCGCCGGTCGGGGAAGACCTGCCGCAGGATCGACAGCGTCGCAGGCATGATCATCGCGCCGCCGATGCCGAGCAGGGCGCGGGCCACCATCAGGATCTGCGGGTTGGGCGCGAGCGCCGCGGCGGCCGAGGCCAGGCCGAAGAGGCCGTAGCCGAGAAGGAGGATGCGGCGGCGGCCGACGCGGTCGCCGAGCGTGCCGAAGAGGATCAGCAGCGAGGCCGCGATCAGCGGATAGACATCCACGATCCAGAGCAGCTCGACCGGTCCCGGCCGCAGGTCCTCGGTGACGGAGGGCACGGCGACGTACAGGATCGTGGTGTCCAGCGCGACGAAGAGCAGGCTCACACACAGCACGATCAGCACGGTCCAGCGGTTGACACCGCCGCCTGAAAGCCGGGGAACACCAGCCGTCCGTCCACTGCCGGACGCGGTCGTCCCGGACATGCAGCACCTCCAGTCATGCTCTCGCGGCCACGGATCAGGGCGCGAAAAACGCCCCGGGAGAACCGGCGGCACGGGCGAGTTGAGACGTCAGACTACGCGAGTCCCCGAACGTGCCGCGTGGCTCACCTCACGATGAGACGCTCATCGCAGCGCCATACGTTGCGCCACCCGCCGTTGGTAGTCGTTCTTCGGCCACCTGGATAATCGTCCGGATGCACGATCTCGCCTCGGCCGGCGTTCCCGGCCGGATACTGCGCGACGGCGCCGCCGTACGGGCCGCGCTGCGCCGCGCCGCACCCGCGCTCGCGGCGTACGCGGCGATCCGGCTGCTGGGCCTCGCCGTCCTCGTGGTCTGGTCGGCCGCCGAGGACAGGAACTGGCACACGCTGCTGACCGCCCGCTGGGACTCGCTCTGGTACACCCGCGTCGCCGAGCAGGGCTACGGCTACGCGGTCCAGCTGCCCAACGGCGACCTCCACTCCAACCTGGCCTTCTTCCCGCTGCTGCCGTGGCTGGAGCGGGGGCTGTCGGCGCTCTCGCCGCTGTCCTCCGCGGACGCCGGGATGGCGGTGGCCTGGCTGGCGTCGCTGGCCGCGGCCTGGGCGCTGTACGCGACCGGGGAGCGGCTGCACGGGCCGCGGGCCGGGGTCGCGCTGGCGGCGCTGTGGGCCGCCCTGCCGGTCGGGATCGTGCAGTCGATGGCGTACTCGGAGTCGCTGTTCACCGCGCTCGCGGCCTGGAGCCTGTACGGCGTGCTGACCGGGCGCTGGGTGTGCGCGGGGGTGCTGGCGTCCCTCGCCGGGCTGACCCGGCCGGTGGGCGCGGCGGTGGTCGCGGCGGTGTGGATCACCGCGGCAGTGACGCTGTGGCAGGACCGGGCCGGCGGCGTACGGCTGCGCGCGGCGCTGCGCAGACGCCCGGGGATGCTGGCCGGGGTGCTGCTGGCGCCGCTCGGCTGGTGCGGCTACTTCCTGTGGGTGGGGGCCCGGCAGGGCTCGCTCACCGGCTATCTGGACGTCCAGAACGGCTGGCGCAACGGCTTCGACGGCGGTGTGGCGTTCGGCGCCTTCGCCGGGCAGCTGCTGTCGGGGCCCGCGTTCCTGGCAGGCCTCGGTCTGGTGGTGGGCGTCGGCCTGGTGATCTGGCTGTATGTGCGCGGTGTACGGCGGGGCCAGCCGCTGCCGCTGGCGGTCTACGGCGGGCTGGTGCTGCTGCTCGCGCTGACCGCCAAGGGCTACTTCGGGTCCAAGCCGCGGCTGATGATGCCGGCCTACCCGCTGCTGCTGCCGCTGGCGGCGGGGCTCGCGCGCTGGCGCCCGGTGCAGTGCCGGCTGGTCATCGGGCTGGCGGCGGCGGGCTCCGCGGTCTACGGGGCGTTCTGGCTGAACGGATCCGGCCCCCCGTGATCATCTTCCGGTCGCACCGACCGGACGATCCCGCTCCGCGGCCCCCGCCTCCGAGGAAACACCGCACAACGCCCCGGCAAATGACGGATAAACTCCGCGGGAGAAAAACGGATAACGCGCTGAGCGCGCCGACACGCAAGCGCCCGGAAGGGATTGAGAATCGCCGGGAATTCGCTTGCAAATCCCCGCGGCGAAGCCCCGTTTGAGACGCATTCCACATCACATCGTCATTACAAAGCGCACAGTTTGACCAAGCACCTACATCACACGCGGTAACGTCGATTGAGTGCGTACCGATGAGAAGCTCGACCAGATGGAGGAGCGCCCGACCGATCGCGCCCGGCCACCCCAGATGACCCGGACCCGCCAATGGCTGTTCGGCGGAACCCTGGCGGTGTACGCGGCGATCGTGGTCGGCGTGCTGACCACTTCATGGCTGGTCGCCTTCGACTGGCAAGTCATGTTCTTCCGGCCGTACAAGCAGTGGCCGGAGATCCACGCCTTCCTCGACTACTTCGTCGTCCTGGGACAGCGCGGACCGACCGCCGTGGCGGTGGCGGCCTGGCTGGGCTGGCGCTGCTGGCGTCAGCGCAACCTCCACCCGCTGCTGGTCCTCGGCGCCTCGCTGCTGCTGCTGAACATCACCGTGGGCGCCGCCAAGCTCGGCATGAGCCGGCTCGGCCCGCACTACGCCACAACCGTCGGCGCCAACGAGATGTGGCTCGGCGGCGACATATTCCCCTCGGGCCACACGGCGAACGCCGTGGTCACCTGGGGCGTGCTCGCCTACCTGGCGACCACCCCGCTGCGCCGCCGCACGCTGTCGGTGATCGCCGCGCTGGGCGCGCTGGGCGTCGGCATGACGACGGTCTACCTCGGGACGCACTGGGTCAGCGACGTGCTGCTCGGCTGGGCCGCGGGGCTGCTGGTGCTGCTGGCGATGCCCTGGCTGGAGCCCGGCATCACCTGGGTGGAAGACCGCCTGATGGGCATCATCCTGCGCCTGTGGCTGCGGCTGCGCCCCGATTCGCTGCGCGGCCCGCTGCCGGCCGCTTCGCTGGCCCCGGGGGTGTCGCGGCAGCGCATCGCCCCCGACGGCGAGGTGCTCGTACGCGAGACGATCGGCGCCTCCACGGGCGGCCGCTCCGCCGGCCACGCCCCGGACGGCTGGCCGCACCACCCGCCGCGCCCGTACACCATCCGCTCGGAGCGCACCCCGGTCACCCCGGCGGGCAGCCGGCGGCCGCCGCACGCGGACCGCGTCCCGCGCACCACACCGCTGAGCCCGACGTCCGGGCGCGGCCGCAACACGGGCGGCTGACCGCCCCTCAGTCCGCGGGGCCGGTACGCACACCCCCACCCCGCAGCGAAGGCCCCGACCGCTCTCCCTGGAGCGGCCGGGGCCTTCGTCGTACGCGGGGGGGGGCTCACCCCTGCCAGCTGCGGTGCACCGTACCGTCCTTGACCTCGAAGTTGAGCCGGCCGGCGAGGTACTCCATGGTGATCAGCGCACCCGGCGGCAGCGAGCGGACGGTGTTCCAGCCGCGCGCCCTGGCGCGCTCCTCGGCGTCCTGCCGGTCGAGGCCGACATACGCCTCGATGTCGTCCGCCGGGTTGTTCGGAAGGTTCGGTACCTCAGCCATGACAGCTACCGTAGGCGCCCGCTCCGGCCCGCGGAAGGCCCGTCCGCCGCACACCCCGGTGTCTTTCCGGTCCGTCGATGGTCACACTTGTGTCACAGCGGACGTTCCGGCGTTTGCCGGAACTGCCGTCACCCTTACGCGCCGTGCGTTGCCGCAACCGGGTGGAATATAAAACCGTCGCAATTCCACCTTGATCAAATACGGAACGAGCTCTTCCGCTCCCGGCGGCACGGGCCTCGCGACGCGGAAATCAATCGCGCCGCAAAGGCCGATTTCCATTACCCGACGCCCTTTATCAAGCGTCCGGAAATCGCCCAACGAGACACACTCCGCACACATTTCCCGCACATCGCCCCCCTGGCCGGTTCCCGCTCCCCGCCCCCGCCCACCGGCCTCCGCATCCGCACGGCCACGGGGCCTCCGGTCCGGGGCGGCGGCGCCCCGGACCGGATGCCCCGTCAGCTTCCGTCCGGTCCGGTGACCCGTATGGCCAGGTCGTTGTCGAGGGTGTAATACGGGCCGATCCTGACCTGGCCGGCGGCGCACTCCACCGGCAGCGCCGGGTAGCTGAACACCTGCTTCTTGTCCGCGACATCGTCCAGCAGGCGGGCTATCCGGACCGCCCTGCCGCCCTCGGCGGGGCGCAGCCACAGGTCCCAGGGCTCGCTGCCCTGCCGCCAGTGCCCGGCCAGCTCCTCGTAGGGCAGCGTGAAGGTGAACTCCGCGCCGTCGGCGGTCAGCGGGACGGTGACGGTGGCCGGGCCGTCGCCCGGTGCCCCGGGCGTACGCCGGGCGCGGGCCTCGGCCCGGGCGCTGCCGGCCGGCACGGCCCCGTAGAGCCGGCCGGAGACCGTCATGCCGTCGGGCGCCACGACGATGTCGCCGGCCTCGGCGTGCGGCCCGCGCAGCCAGCTGCGCAGCGCGAGATTGCCGAACTTGGTCGCGTACGGGATCCGTACGCCGAGCCGGCCGATGCCCGCCAGCGGACGGCGGTCCACCAGCGACCGCAGATCGTTGACGCCCGGCAGCAGACGCCGGGGGTCCTCGCCGTCGCCGAGGTCCGCGTAGGCGTTCCAGCGGCCCTCGGCGAGCGCGACGGTGCTGGGCAGGACGGCGCGCAGCCGGCCGGCGCCGTTCGGGCCGAGCGGCAGCCGCACCTCGTCGTCCGCGCCGTCGCCGCCCCGCAGCCGCAGCACCAGCGCCGCGCTCCAGGCGGCCGGGGTGTCCTCAGGGGCGGTCAGATCGAAGGTGAGGCCGCCCGCGGAGTCGGCGATGCAGTCGGCCCGCAGCTCCCCGGGCGCCGTCGGCCCGCTCGCCCGCGTGCGCGGCGCGGCCTGCCGCTCGGTGCCTTCGCGGTCCGCGCCGGCCGCGGCGGTGGGTTCCTGGTCGATGGCGGCCGGCTCCTTCGTCTCGTCTCCGCTCACGGTCAACTGGCTCGACCCGGTCATGCCGTCCGCACCCCTCTCCGCACGGCACGGGCCGCGTCCTTGGTGGCGTAGGCGCCGCTGAGCAGCGCTCCCCGGGCGCGGTGCAGCCCACCGCGCAGCCGGCTGGCCCGTCTGCGCGCCAGCAGCTCACCGAAGAGGGCCTCATAGCGCCCGGCGACCCGGCCGGGGTCGAAGCGGGCGGAGGAGGCCAGTGCGGCGCGGCCCATCTGCCGGCGGGCGGCCTCGTCGTTGATCAGCGTGAGCAGGGAGCCGGCCAGCGCCTGCGGATCGCCGACCGGCACCAGCTTCCCGTCCACCCCGTCGGCGATGATCTCGCCGGGCCCGTGCGGACAGTCGGTGGCCACGACCGGCAGACCGCACCGCATCGCCTCGACGATCGTCATCCCGAAGGACTCCAGGCTGGAGGAGACCGCGGCGATCGAGCCCTTGGCCCACTCGGGCTCCAAGGGGTTGGCCGGGCCCATCAGGAAGACGTGGTTGTACAGGCCGAGTTCGTCGATCAGACCGCGCAGCGCGGCCTTCTCCGCCCCGCCGCCGTATATCCGCAGCCGCCAGTCGGGGCGCTCCGCGGCGACCTGCGCGAAGGCCCGGATGAGGACGTCATAGCGCTTGACGGGGGCGAGCCGGCCGGCCGCGACCACCCACTTGCCGCTGCCGTCGGCGGGCGCGACGCCGGGCGCGGGCACGCTGTTGGGCACCGCCTCGATGCGCACTCCGGGCAGCCGCAGTCCCCCGCGGTAGGCGCACGCATCGGCCTCGGTGACGGTGGTGACCGCGTCCAGGCGGGGGTAGGCGCCGCGCAGCGCCAGCTTGAGCGCCCGGCTGTGGGTGTCCAGGGTCAGGTGCTCCTGGCCGATACGGACCGGCCCGCGGCGCGTCTGGCGCGCGATGTGCACATTGAGTCCGGGCCGGGTCCCGACCACCACGTCCGCCTCCGTGCGGCGCAGATGCCGGGCTATCCGCCGGTCGGTGAGCTCGCTGTACTGCGCGAAGCGGCCCTCGGCCGCGGGGAAGACCCTGGCGGGCCGGGTGTGCGCCGGATCGGCGGCGTCGGGGCCGGACTCCCGGAGGTCGACGAGGTGGCGCAGCGCGACGCGGGGGCCGAGGTCGAAGACCGGGGCGTCACGGTGGCGCAGCACGGAGACGATCTCGACGTCATGCCGCTCGGCGAGCGTACGGGCCAGATTGAACGTGGTGCGGATCGTCCCCCCTATCCCGTAGGCGTTGTGAATCAGGAATGAGATGTGCATCCGTCCCCGTGTCCCCTGGTCTCCCGGTCGTTCCTGCGCTCGCCGCGGACGGCATCGCGCTCCCTCCCGACGGCACGACGTGTCCTGCTCACTGAACGGGAAGACCGTGGAACGGGGTTCCGGGTTGGGGACCATCGCCAAGCTGTGCCGAAAGAGTTAGGGCATCGGTAGCGACGAAAGGGAACCTTCGGCCCACAAATCCCATCCTGACGCCGAGGACGGCTGCTGCCTCTCCTTGTGCCCGGGGCCCGACGACCGGCCGGGAATCGTCAGTTCGGTGCCGACCCGCAGCCGGTGGGGGTCGTCGCCCACGAGCGTCCTGTTGGCCCGGTAGAGCGCCCGCCAGCCGCCCTTGACGTGGTACATGCGGGCGATCCCACCGAGCGTGTCCCCGCGCCGCACGACATACCTCCGGTCGCGGGCGATCAGGCCGCAGCGCCTGGCGCACACCGGCCAGGCGCCCCAGCCCTGGACCGCCTGCACCTTCTTCGCGATCTCGATCTGCTCGTCGCGGGTGGCGAGGTCGGCCCGTCGCGCGAAGCGCAGGCCGCCGAACGACTCCCAGGTGGGCTGCCAGAACTGCAGGCCGCCGTAGTAGCCGTTGCCGGTGTTGATGTGCCAGTCACCACTGCTCTCGCACTCGGCGAGGCAGCCCCAGGGCCACGGGCCGGCGGCGCAGCCGTGCCGCGGCTTGCCGCCGCCGTCGCCCCTGCCCCCGCCGCCGTCGCCCGGCCCGTCGGCGGCGGCACCACCGGGCAGGCACAGGGCCAGGACCGCGGCCGCCGCGGTGAGCAGCCCGACGGATCCCGCGGAGCGCCGTGGCGCCGAAGAGTTGTCCGACATAGCCGGTGACGGTAGGCAGCCGCCCGCCGCCGGCCGGCGCGGCGCGCCCTCCGGGCCCCGCTCCCACCCGCTCCGGTGTACAAAACGCCGCCAACTGCGCCACCTTCCCCGCGAGAGCTGGCGGTAAGTGACTGCTTCTTGGGCGCCTTTCCTTGGTTTTCCACTGTGCGGCGATTGGTTCGATTCTGTTCCCGTCGTCGCGTGACCCCTGCCGCAGGTCACCCGTTGTCCTTTTACGAGCCGGGAGACCGCCCGGCAGACGCACAGAGATCGAGGAGCCACCCGTGCCGCGCATGCTCGACGTCAGCGACGACGTTCGCGCCGAGATCGGCGACGAAGAAGCCGACCGCCTGCTGGCCGGTGGCGACGACGCCCCCGGCAGCTACGACTGCACCTCCTGCCGAACCCCGGGCGACAGCGAGCAGGAGCGCACCAGCACCGTCCTGTTCGTGGGCGAGGAGACCGCGGTGCTCGCGTTCGCCCACGCCACGTGCATCCCCTCGCAGGTCGTCCCGGTATCGGAGGAGCAGCTCCAGGGAGCCGTGCGCTCCATCACCGGTGAGGACGCCGTCCCCGGTGCCCGCGTGCCGGACCCCGCTCCGGCCGCTCCCGCCGCCGGCAACGGGCGCCAGGCCACCCTCGGCATCACCTGCGGTCTGGTGCTGATCGAGGGCGAGCTGCGCCCCGCCCTGGTGGTCGAGCCGGACGGCCCGATCGCCCGCCCCGGCTCGGCCGGCCTGCAGGACGAGTTCCTGCCGCTGCTCATGGAGCAGGGCTTCCAGCCGGTGACGGACATGAACCGGCTCCCCGCCAGGAACGACGGCTGGTCCGCGCTGCTGGCCATGGGCAAGCTGCACGCCGTGCTGCAGCCCGGCGGCGCCGGCGGCCAGGCCGCCTGGTGGCAGGCCCACCAGCCGCTGGCGGTCTCCGACGGCTGGCGCGCCGCCGCCAACAAGGCCCAGACGGTGCTGATGTACGCCGCGCCCGCGGGCACCATCGGCCATCAGCCGCGCGAGGACCTGATGCGCCAGGCGCTGGAGGACGCCGCCGCGAACGGCGCCCTGGTCGCCGCGGCGATGCCGCTGGCCGGCACCTGACCTCTCAGCGGCACCCGATCGCGGGGGCAGGACCGCCTATTCGGCCGGTCATGCCCTCGCGATCGGCCATTTCCACAGGAAAGCCGCATCCCACGGCCATCGGGGTCGTTGGCACATACGTGCACGCATACGACCCCTCCTCCCGCGCCCCGTACTCCCCCCCGATCCCCGGCATGCGCCCGTCACACGAACACGGGCCGACGCACACGACTGACCGCGGTTCGGCCACGCCGATCTATGACGCGCTGTACGCCGAGTACCGCCGCTCCTTCCGGGCCCTGCCCGGGGACCGTTCGGACGAGCCGGAGACCTCGGAGGCGCTGCGCGGCACGGGGAACTGGGGCCGTACGACGGCCTCCACGGGGCACTGGGAGGTCGTGGGCCGCCAGCCGTACCACCCGCGCGGCCATGTCCCGGCGCTCCCCCCGGGCCAGCGCGACGGGCGCCGGCACGGCCGCTGACGCACCCGGCGGGCCGCAGCCCGCCGACGCGCCCGCCGCTGCTACTTCTTCTTGCTGCGCTTCTCCCGCACCCGCACCGAGATGTGGATCGGCGTCCCGTCGAAGCCGAACTCCTCGCGCAGGCGCCGCTCGATGAAGCGGCGGTAGCCGGCCTCCAGGAAGCCGGAGGCGAAGAGCACGAAACGCGGGGGCTTGGTGCCGGCCTGGGTGCCGAAGAGGATGCGGGGCTGCTTGCCGCCGCGGATCGGGTGCGGGTGGGAGGCCACGATCTCGCCGAGGAAGGCGTTCAGCCGCCCGGTGGGGATGCGGGTCTCCCATCCGGCCAGCGCGGTCTCGATCGCCGGGACCAGCTTCTCCATGTGGCGGCCGGTGCGCGCGGAGACGTTCACCCGCATCGCCCACGGGACCTGTACGAGGTCCCGCTCGATCTCGCGCTCCAGGTAGAAGCGGCGCTCTTCGTCGAGGGTGTCCCACTTGTTGTAGGCGATGACCAGGGCGCGTCCGGCCTCCACGGCCATCGTGATGATCCGCTGGTCCTGGACGCTGATGGACTCGCTGGTGTCGATCAGGACGACCGCGACCTCGGCCTTCTCCACGGCCGCCGCGGTGCGCAGCGAGGCGTAGTAGTCGGCGCCCTCCTGGAGGTGCACCCGGCGGCGGATACCGGCGGTGTCCACGAACTTCCAGGTCTTGCCGCCCAGTTCGATCAGTTCGTCGACCGGGTCGCGGGTGGTGCCGGCCATCTCGTTGACGACCACCCGCTCCTCGCCGGCGACCTTGTTCAGCAGCGAGGACTTGCCGACGTTCGGGCGGCCGATCAGCGCGATCCGGCGGGGGCCGCCGACTGCCTGGCCGAAGGTCTGCGCGGGCGCCTCGGGCAGCGCCTCCAGCGCGGCGTCGAGCATGTCGCCGGTGCCCCGGCCGTGCAGCGCGGAGACCGGGTACGGCTCGCCGAGGCCCAGCGACCACAGCATGGCGGCGTCGGCCTCTCCAGAGGGGCCGTCGACCTTGTTGGCGACCAGCACCACGGGCTTGCCGGCCCGGCGCAGCAGCTTGACGACGGCCTCGTCGGTGTCGGTCGCGCCGACCTTGGCGTCGACGACGAAGACGACCGCGTCCGCGGCCTCGATGGCGAACTCGGCCTGCATCGCGACCGATGCGTCGATGCCGAGCACGTCCTGCTCCCAGCCGCCGGTGTCGACGACCTTGAAGCGGCGGCCGTTCCAGTCGGCCTCGTAGGTGACGCGGTCGCGGGTGACGCCCGGCTTGTCCTCGACGACCGCCTCGCGGCGGCCGATGATGCGGTTCACCAGCGTCGACTTGCCGACGTTCGGGCGGCCGATGACGGCGAGGACGGGCAGCGGGCCGTGGCCGGCCGCGGCGATGTCGCCCTCGACCTCCTCGAGGTCGAAGCCCTCCTGCGCGGCGAGCTCCATGAACTCCGCGTACTCGGCGTCGCCAAGCGCACCGTGCTCGTCGCCGGTGGGGATCTGGTCGTTCATGAAGTCCGTTCCTCACGCATTCACTGTGCGGCTACGCCGCGTGGTCATCGGTGGACCGCTTGTCGGCGGACCACTACTCAAGTGTCGGTCAGCGCCCGGTCAGGCGCCTGGCCTCGGCCAGGTGGGCGGTCAGCCGCTCCTGGATCCGTACGGTCGCCTCGTCCAGCGCCTTACGGGTGCGCCGCCCGCTCCCGTCGCCCGCCTCGAAGGCGTCGCCGAAGACGACGTCGACGCGGGTCCGCAGCGGCGGCACGGCCGGCATCAGCCGGCTGCGGCGCTCCTTGCCGCCGAGCACCGCCACCGGCACGACCGGCGCTCCGGAGCGCACCGCGAAGTACGCCAGCCCGGCCCGCAGGGAGGCGAAGTCGCCCTCGCCACGGGTGCCTTCCGGGAAGATCCCCAGCACCCCGCCGCGCTCCAGCACCCCGAGCGCGTCGGTGATCGCCTTGCGGTCGGCGGCGCTGCGGTCCACCTTCAGCTGCCCGATGCCCCGCAGGAACGGGTCCAGCGGGCCGACGAAGGCCTCCTTCTTGATGAGGAAGTGCACCGGCCGGGGCGCGGTGCCCATCAGCATCGGGCCGTCGATGCCGTGCGAGTGGTTGACGGCGAGGATCACCGGGCCGGACGACGGCACCCGCCAGGCGCCCAGCACCCGCGGCCGCCACAGCCCGTACATCAGGCCGATGCCGATCCGCCGGCCGACCGCGGCACCGGCAGCGCTCGGGATGCCGGACCCGCGCCCGTCCCCGCCCGGCGCCCCGCCCCGGTCGGTCACCGCGCGAGTCCCGCCTTTTCGGCGCTGACGCCCTCGATGAGGGTGACCACGCACTCGATGACCTGCTCCAGCGTCAGCTCGGTGGTGTCCACCTCGACCGCGTCGTCGGCCTTGGCCAGCGGGGAGGTCTTACGGGAGGAGTCGGCGGCGTCCCGCTTGATCAGCGCCTCGCGGGTGGCGGCCAGGTCGGCCGCCTCCTTGCCCTTGAGCTCGCCGCTGCGGCGGGCCGCCCGGGCCTCCGGGGACGCGGTGAGGAAGATCTTCAGATCGGCGTCGGGCAGGACCGTGATGCCGATGTCGCGGCCCTCGACGACGATGCCGCGCGGCGCCGCGGCGGCGATGGAGCGCTGCAGGTCGGTGATCAGGGCCCGCACCTCGGGGACCGCGCTGACGGCGCTGACCGCGGCGGTGACCTCCTGGGTACGGATCGGGCCCGCGGCGTCCAGGCCGTCGACCGTGATCGTCGGGGCGGCCGGGTCGGTGCCGGAGACGATCACGGGCTTGGCGGCGGCGTCGGCCACCGCGGTCGCGTCCTGGACGTCGATGCCGTTGCTCAGCATCCACCAGGTGATCGCGCGGTACTGGGCGCCGGTGTCGAGGTAGCCGAAGCCCAGCTTGGCGGCGACGGCCTTGGACGTGCTGGACTTGCCCGTGCCTGCGGGGCCGTCGATGGCGACAATCACTGCAGCCGGGGCGGTCCGAGCGGCGGTTTCCACGGTGACGAACACCTTTCTTGTTACACGGGGCGGGGGTCCAAGGCCATAAGGGCCTCGCACAAGGTTACTGGCTCACCCGTGCGGCGCCGTCCACGGTGTCACTGCCGGATGGACCAGCCCCGCTCCCGCAGCTCCGCGGTCAGCCCCGGCACGGCCTGCGGCTCGACCATCAGCTGGATGAAGCCCGCCTGCTGGCCGGTGGCGTGCTCGATGCGGACGTCCTCGATGTTGACCCCGGCCCGGCCGGCGTCGGCGAAGATCCGGGCGAGCTCGCCGGGCTGGTCGCCAATGTAGACCGCGACGACCTCGTACGCGGCCGGGGCGGCGCCGTGCTTGCCGGGGACCCGCTCACGGCCGGCGTTGCCGCGCCTGAGCACGTCCTCGATACCGCCGGCGCCCGCGCCGCGCTTGTCCTCGTCGGCGGACTCCAGGGCGCGCAGGGACCGGACGGTCTCGTCCAGATCGGAGGCGATCTCGGCCAGCACGTCGGCGACCGGGCCCGGATTGGCGGACAGGATGTCGATCCACATCCGGGGGTCGGAGGCCGCGATCCTCGTCACATCGCGTATGCCCTGGCCGCAGAGGCGCACGGCGGTCTCGTCGGCACCCTTGAGACGGGCCGCGACGAGGCTGGAGAGCAGCTGCGGGGTGTGCGAGACCAGGGCGACGGCGCGGTCATGGGCGTCCGCGTCCATCACCACGGGGACGGCGCGGCACAGCGCGACCAGCTCCAGGGCGAGGTTCAGCACCTCGGTGTCACCGTCGCGGGTGGGCGTGAGCACCCAGGGGCGGCCCTCGAAGAGATCGGCGGTGGCGGCCAGCGGGCCGGAGCGCTCCTTGCCGGCCATGGGGTGCGTGCCGAGGTAGCCGGTCAGGTCGCAGCCCATCGCCTCCAGCTCGCGCCGCGGACCGCCCTTGACGCTGGCGACGTCGATGTACGCGCGGGCCGCGCCGCGCCGTATGGCGGCGGCCAGCGCCGTCGCGACATGGGCCGGCGGCACGGCCACGATGACCAGGTCGACCGGCTCCGGGGGCGCCTCGGCGACGCCCGCGCCGAGCGCGGCGGCCGTCAGGGCCTGGGCCTGGTCGTGGTCCTCCAGGAAGACCTGCACGCCCCGCGCGTTGAGGGCGAGCGCGGCCGAGGTGCCGATCAGGCCGGTTCCGATGACGAGTGCGGTCCTCACTGCGCGATGTCCTTTCGCAGCGCCCCGGCGGCGCCGAGGTAGACATGGGCGATACCGGCCTTGGACAGCCCGCTCTCGACATGGGCGAGCACCCGCACCACGCGCTCCATGGCGCCGGTGACGGCCAGCTCCTGGGCGCAGATCAGCGGGACGTCCGTGATGCCCAGGGCGCGCGCGGCGGCGGCCGGGAAGTCGCTGTGCAGATCCGGGGTGGCGGTGAACCACACGCTGATCAGGTCGTCGGCGAGCAGCCCGTTGCGGTCCAGGATCGCGGTGAGCAGCTCACCGACCCGCTCCTGCATGTGCTCGGCGTCGTCCCGCTCCAGCTGGACGGCCCCGCGGACCGCTCGTACCGCCACGTCACTGCTCCCCTTGCGTCGTGTGCTGCGTCTTTCGCGTCATGCACCTGTGCACGCACTGATCAGCGTAACCAGCCGCACTGACATCGCGTGCGCGGCCGGTCGCCGCCCGGCGCGCAAACCTGGTGACACGCGCCCGTCCCGCCAGCCACAATCGCCGCCATGTCCGCAGCCACCACCGGCCACTCGCTGGTCGCCGAGCACACCGTCTACGGATGTGTGATGGGCTCGCGCGCCTTCGGGCTGGCGACCGCGAGCAGCGACACCGACCGGCGCGGGGTGTACCTCGCACCGACCCGGCTCTTCTGGGGCTTCGAGAAGCCGCCGACCCATGTGGAGGGACCGCGCGAGGAGGAGTTCTCCTGGGAGCTGGAGCGCTTCTGCCAGCTGGCGCTGCGGGCCAACCCCACCGTCCTGGAGTGCCTGCACTCCCCGCTCGTCGAGCGGGTCGACGCCACCGGCCGGGAGCTGATCGCGCTGCGCGGGGCGTTCCTGTCCCGCCAGGTGCACCGCACCTTCGCGGGCTACGCCACCGGGCAGCTCAAGCAGCTGCGGGCCGATCTGCGGCAGCGCGGCGCGCCCCGCTGGAAGCACGCCATGCATCTGCTGCGCCTGCTGGCGACCTCGCGCGATCTGCTCCGTACGGGCGTCCTGACGCTGGACGTCGGCGACGACCGGGAGGAGCTGCTGGCGGTCCGGCGCGGCGAGGTGGCCTGGGACGTGGTCGAGCGGCGGATGGTGCGGTTGTCCGAGGAGGCCGGGGCGGCGGTGTCCGGCTCGCCGCTGCCGGCCGAGCCGGACCGGGCCCGGGTGGCGGACTTCCTGTTCCGGGCGCGGCGCGCGTCGGCGCTGGGCTGAGCGCGCCGCTTTCCTCCATGCGCGCCGCTTTCCTCCATTTTTTCCCCGCCGCCCACCCCCCTTCGGGGGGTGGGCGGGTGTAGTGGGGACCCTGCTACAGCTCCCTGCTACAGCTCCCTGCTACAGCTCCACCTCGCGCATCAGCATGCCGACCTCGGTGTTGGTCATCCGGCGCAGCCAGCCCGACTTCTGGTCGCCCAGCGCGATCGGGCCGAAGGCCGTCCGCACCAGCTTGTCGACCGGGAAGCCGGCCTCCGCGAGCATCCGGCGCACGATGTGCTTGCGCCCCTCGTGGAGGCTCACCTCGACGAGGTAGTTCTTGCCGGTGTTCTCGACCACCCGGAAGTGGTCGGCACGGGCGTAGCCGTCCTCCAGCTGGATGCCGTCCTTGAGCCGCTTGCCCAGGTCGCGCGGGAGCGGGCCCTGGATGGCGGCCAGGTAGGTCTTCTTGACGCCGTAGCGCGGGTGCGTCAGCCGGTGCGCCAGCTCGCCGTGGTTGGTGAGCAGAATGATGCCCTCGGTCTCGGTGTCCAGCCGGCCCACGTGGAACAGCCGCGTCTCGCGGTTGGTGACGTAGTCGCCCAGGCACTGGCGGCCGTCCGGGTCCTCCATCGTGGAGACGACCCCGGCCGGCTTGTTCAGCGCGAAGAAGAGGTACGACTGGGTGGCGACCGTCAGGCCGTCGACCTTGATCTCGTCCTTCTCGGGGTCGACCCGGACGCCCTGCTCCATGACGATCCGGCCGTTGACCTCGACACGCGCCTGGTCGATCAGCTCCTCGCAGGCCCGCCGCGAGCCCATACCGGCCCTGGCCAGCACCTTCTGCAGCCGCTCGCCCTCTTGATCCCCGAACGTCTTGGGGGTCTTGACCTGCGGCTTGCTGTGCCGGGCGCGGTTGCGCTCCTCGACCTGGGCGTCGTACTCACGCGGACGCGCGGGTGCCTGGCCGCGGCCGCGCTGCGGACCGCCGCCCTTGCCACCGGTCCGGGGCGCCTTGGAGCCGGCACCCGTACGGGGACCGCCCTTGGCACCGCCGCGGGCCGCCGCGCCCCGGCTGCCGCCGCTCTTGGCGCCGCCGCCGCGCTCGTCCTTGCGGTCCTGGGAACCGCCGCCGCCGGATCCGCCCACGTCGTAGCGGCGCTCCTCAGGACGGGGGCGGCCGGCGCGCTGCTGCTTGTCGTCCCTCTTGTTGCCAGCCCCGCGGAAGTTGCCCCGCCCGCTGTCCCTGTTGTTCCTGCCGCTGCTTCGCATCAATGATCCGTCTGAGAGTCGCCGCTGTCGTCTACGTCGAACGACGGGATACCTTCCGCGGAGTCGCCCTCGACCGCTTCCGCCTCCGGGAGGAACGGTGCGAGCTCAGGGAGCTCGTCCAGGCCGCGCAGGCCCATCCGCTCCAGAAAGTAATTCGTCGTCCTGTACAGGATCGCACCTGTTTCAGGTTCCGTTCCCGCCTCCTCCACCAGACCGCGCTGGAGGAGCGTGCGCATCACGCCGTCACAGTTCACACCGCGAACGGCCGAGACACGGGAACGGCTGACCGGCTGACGGTACGCGACCACGGCCAGAGTCTCCAATGCGGCCTGGGTGAGCCGGGCCTGCTGGCCGTCCAGGACGAAGCCCTCCACCGCGTCCGCGTACTCGGCGCGGGAGGAGAAACGCCAGCCGCCGGCCACCAGACGGAGATCGAAACCACGGCCCTGGCGGGTGTAGTCGTCGGACAGCTCGCGCAGCGCGAGCGCGACCGCCCGCCGGGGCCGCTGCAGCACCCTGGCCAGGTGTTCCTCGGTCGCCGGCTCGTCGACGACCATCAGGACGGCCTCCAGCGCGGGCTTCAGCTCCAGCTCGGCGACGCCCAGCGCGCCTGCGGGCGCCTCGGGGCCCGCTCCGGGGCCACCGCCGTCCGCGCCGGCCTCCGTGATGTCGTACGCCTCACCGCCGGCCGCGCCGTTCATGCCCGCTCCTCTTCCGCTCGCTCGCTCTGCTCCGCCTCGGCGGCACGCCGCCCCGGTTCCTGGTCGAACTCGTCCGTGACCACCGGCACGGCCCCCTCCGCGGCCGTCCAGCGGACCGTCAGCGCCCCCAGAGCCTCCTCCTGGTCCAGCATCACCACACGCTCCCGGTAGAGCTCCAGCAGGGCCAGGAAGCGCGCCACGACGGTGAGGGTGTCCGGTGCGTCGGCGACCAGCTCCTGGAAGCAGATCTCGCCCGCCTCCCGCAGCCGCGCCATCACCACCTCGGCCTGCTCCCGGACGCTCACCAGCGGGGCGTGGATGTGATCGACGTAGACCTGCGGCTTGGCCTTGGGCTGCATCGCCTTGACCGCGAGCCGGGCGAAGCCCTCGGCCCCGATGCTGATGACGACCTCGGGCAGCAGCTCGGCGTGGTGCGGCTCCAGCCCGACGGTACGGGGGTGGCGCCGTGCCTCGTCCGCCAGCCGGCCGCTGAAGATGTCCGCGATGCGCTTGTACGCGCGGTACTGCAGCAGCCGGGCGAAGAGCAGATCGCGGGCCTCCAGGAGCGCGAGGTCCGCCTCGTCCTCCACCTCTGCCGCGGGCAGCAGCCGGGCGGCCTTCAGGTCCAGCAGCGTCGCCGCGACGACCAGGAACTCGGTGGTCTGGTCCAGGTCCCAGTCCGGCCCCATGGCCCGGATGTGCGCCATGAACTCGTCGGTCACCTTGGACAGCGCGACCTCGGTGACGTCCAGCTTGTGCTTGGAGATCAGCTGGAGGAGGAGGTCGAAGGGGCCCTCGAAGTTGTCCAGACGCAGGGTGAACGTTCCGTCGCCGCCCTCAGGGGAAGCGGGGCGAGCCTCGCCGGAATCGGCCGCCACCGGGGGCTCGCCGTCCGCCTCGGGCACCACCGGCGTCTCGTCCGCCACGGGCGCCTCGTCCGGTGCCGGTGCCTCCACAGGGCCCGCCGCTACCGGATCCGCCGCCTCCACCGGATCCGCCGCCACCGGATCCGCACCCGGCCCGCGCCCGAGTCGTCTACGGGCGCGGGGCGCGGGGGCATCGTCGTTGGTCGTCGGCATCGCGGTCCATGGTGCTGCGGGGCTGGTCACGGGCGGGAGAACCCGCGGAGAAGGCAGGCTATCCCGCCTCACCCGCGAGAGGGCCGCCGACCGGTCCCGACGCGGCCGGACTCCGCCCGGCGAGACGTTTCAGCACCGGGGGCGGCCGCCGCCGGGCACCGGGCCTCAGCGCCCGCGCAGCCGCCGTACGAGGATGCTGGCGTCGCCCCGCGACTCCAGGTCGGCGAGGACGACGGCGACCGCCTCGCGGACGATCCGGCCGCGGTCGACGGCCAGGCCGTGTTCGCCGCGCAGCACCAGGCGCGCGTGCTCCAGGTCCATGAGCTCCTCGGCGGAGACATAGACGGTGATCTTCTCGTCGTGCCGTTCCCGGCCGCTGGGGCGGCGGTTGGCGCCGCGGCCGCCTCCGCGACGGCGGCCCTGGCCACCGGCCTGTACGGCGGCCGCCGCGGCGTCCGGACCGGACTGGCCCGCCTGGGCGCGGTGGCCCTTGGCGCCGTCGCCGTCCGTCTCGCGGCCGCCGTGCTCGGCCGGCGGCGCGACCGCGGGCACCCGGGGCGGGTTGGCCGGTCCGCCGTCCTCGGCCGTCGCCGGGGTGTCCGAGCCGCCCTTTCCGGACCGCCGCCGGCGGGCGGCGGTGGCCGCCTCCGGCGTATCCGCTGCCGGCTCGGGCTCGCCACCCGGCGCGGGCACCCGGGGCCCCTCGCCGTTGGCCGCGGCCGACGAGCCGTTCGCCGTGCGACGGGGGCTGGAGGGCTGCAGCCCCACTCCCCCGGTGGTGCGGAAGAGTTCGTCGGCTCCCGGCAGACTCACTCGGCGTGACACCGGGCGAGCACCTCCCTGGCGAGCTGACGATAGGCGGCGGCACCGACGGAGTTGGAGGCGTACGTGGTGATCGGCTCGCCCGCGACGGTGGTCTCGGGGAAGCGGACCGTACGGCCGATGACGGTGTGGTAGACGTGGTCGTCGAAGGCCTCGACGACGCGCGCCAGCACCTCACGGCTGTGCACCGTACGGGAGTCGTACATCGTCGCCAGGATGCCGTCCAGCTCCAGCTCGGGGTTGAGCCGCTCCTGGACCTTCTCGATCGTCTCGGTGAGCAGCGCGACACCGCGCAGCGCGAAGAACTCGCACTCCAGCGGCACGATGACCTTGTGAGCCGCCGTCAGGGCGTTCACGGTGAGCAGACCGAGGGAGGGCTGGCAGTCGATGACGATGTAGTCGTAGTCGGCCAGCAGCGGCTTCAGGGCGCGCTGCAGGGTCGACTCGCGCGCGACCTCGCTGACCAACTGCACCTCTGCCGCTGACAAATCGATATTGCTGGGCAGCAGGTCCATGTTGGGGACCGCGGTCTTCAGGAGTACCTCGTCGGCCGACATGCCCCGCTCCATGAGCAGGTTGTAGACCGTCAGGTCGAGCTCCATCGGGTTGACGCCGAGTCCGACCGACAGGGCGCCCTGCGGGTCGAAGTCGACGAGCAGGACCCGTCGTCCGTATTCGGCGAGTGCGGCACCCAGGTTGATGGTCGAGGTGGTCTTGCCGACCCCGCCCTTCTGGTTGCACATCGCGATGATCTTCGCCGGGCCGTGCTCCGAGAGCGGGCCGGGAATGGGGAAGTAAGGGAGCGGGCGTCCGGTCGGGCCGACGCGTTCGCGGCGCTGGCGCGCGGCGTCCGGCGCGAGCGTCGCGGCGTATTCGGGGTCCGGCTCGTACTCCGCGTCCGGATCGTAGAAGTGCCCCTCGGGCAGGTCGTCGTAGTCGGCGAGACGGGCGGGTTCTCCACTGCCCCGGTCGCCGGCCATGGCGTTCACGTGATGGCCGTCCATACTCTGGTGGGCTGTCGTGGAAATGCTCTGGTGGGCTGCGAAGGTGTGGACCGCTACGGAGCCGACAGCCTCGAGCCCCGAGGGACCCTGGCCCCGTGCAACCGCTCCTGGGTGACCGCCTCCGGGAGTAAATGTCGACTCATTCACAAGTCGTCTTACCTCCTTGGACGTGACCAGGAAACTTTATCGATAGGTCAGCGTGGCACCATGCCGACGGTTGGCGACTCTATGGCGTGTCGGGCGTCCGCAGCAACACAATCCGCCGGACCCGGCACGATGTGTCGGTAACCGGACCCCCGGATGTCAAGGGCGCAAGCGGTATCGGACCGATGTTTCGGGCGTACGCGAATCGGTTAAAGGGTTACGTTCACGGCGAGTTGAGAGACGACGTTCCGGAACGGCGCACGCCGCGGGCCGCATATGCGGCCGGCCGGGCCCTGTTGCCAAGGCCCGGCCGGATGTGCAGCGTTGACACGCTTCGTTGACGCGTCAGCCGAGGAGGGTGCGCAGTTCGACGTGCTCGAGGCCGTGGGCCTCGGCGACGGACTGGTAGACGACCTTGCCGTCGTGGGTGTTGAGACCCTTGGCCAGCGCCGGGTCACGGCGCAGCGCCTCGACCCAGCCGCGGTTCGCCAGCTCCACGATGTAGGGCAGCGTGGCGTTGGTGAGGGCGTAGGTGGAGGTGTTCGGCACCGCGCCGGGCATGTTGGCGACGCAGTAGAAGACCGAGTTGTGGACGTCGAAGGTCGGCTCGGCGTGCGTGGTGGGACGGGAGTCCTCGAAGCAGCCGCCCTGGTCGATGGCGATGTCGACAAGGACACTTCCGGGCTTCATCTTGGCGACGAGCTCGTTGGTGACCAGCTTGGGGGCCTTGGCGCCCGGGATCAGGACGGCACCGACGACGAGGTCGGCCTCGACGACGGCCTTCTCCAGCTCGTAGGCGTTGGAGACGATCGTCTGCACCTTGGTGCCGAAGATCTTGTCGGCCTCGCGGAGCTTGTTGATGTCCTTGTCGAGCAGGGTGACGTGGAAGCCGAGGCCCACGGCGATCTGCACGGCGTTCCAGCCGGAGACGCCACCGCCGATGACGACGGCCTTGCCCGCGGCGACACCGGGGACACCACCGGGCAGCACACCGCGGCCGCCGGCCTGGCGCATCAGGTGGTACGCGCCGACCTGCGGGGCGATCCGGCCCGCGACCTCGGACATCGGGGCGAGCAGCGGCAGCGCCCGGCCGGCCGTCTCGACGGTCTCGTAGGCGATGGCGGTGGTGCCGGACTCCAGCAGGGCGTCCGTGCACTCCTTGGAGGCGGCCAGGTGCAGGTAGGTGAAGAGCGTCTGGTCCTTGCGGAGGCGGTGGTACTCCTCCGCGATCGGCTCCTTGACCTTCAGCAGCAGGTCAGCGGTGCCCCAGACCTCGTCGGCGGTGTCCAGGATGGCGGCGCCGGCGGAGACGTACTCCTCGTTCGTGATGGACGAGCCGAGACCGGCGTCCTTCTCGACGAAGACCTGGTGGCCGTGGCGGACGAGTTCGTTGACTCCGGCGGGCGTGATGGCCACGCGGAACTCGTTGTTCTTGACCTCGCGGGGGATGCCGACCTTCACGTCGATCACGGTCCTTGAATGAGAGGGTGCAGGAGGAATTATCCCCTCATGCGATGCATGACGGAACTGACCGCGCCGTACGCGGCCCAGCCAGTCTATTGAAGGAGCTCTTCTTGTCTAGCCTTGCAAAGCATTAATTTCTGCCAGACGCACTACCGATTTCGCAGGTCACTCGGGATGATCTTCGAGGATGCGCTCCCCCACGGCCCGGTGGAGCCGTGCCGCGGCCGGGTCGCCGAGCCGTTCGAGGGTGTCCGCAATCCGCAGCTGGAGCGCCGCCTCCAGCCGTCCGTCGCCCGCTTTCCGGGCCGTTTCGAGGGCCTCCAGGCAGGTCCGCAGCGCCTCCTCGGGCCGCCCCGCGGACTCCTGGACCCGCGCCATCTCCCCCATCGCCCGCGCCTGGCCTGACGCCTCGCCGAGCCGGCGATACGTCCTGGCGGCCGCCCGCCACTCCTTGAGCGCCTCGCCCCACCGCCCCGCGCAGCCGTGCGCGCCGCCGATCCGGCCGTGCAGCCGCGCCGCGTCGGCCGCCTCGCCCCGGGCCAGCCGCAGCTCCAGCGCCCGCCCGTACCAGTCGGCGGCCCGCTGCCAGTCGCCCAGCTCGGTGTACGTGGCGCCCAGCGACTCCAGTGCCCGCACGGTGGCCACCGGGTCCTTCACCGAACGGGCCGCCTCCAGCGCGCCCCGATAGCGGGTGGCCGCCTGAGCGGTCCGCCCCGCCTGGCCGTCCAGGTCCGCGAGGTTCAGCAGAGCGGCGGCCTGCTCGCGCGCCAGGCCGCGCCGCTCGGCGACCTGGAGCAGGAGGCCGTAGAGCGTATAGAGGTCGGGCGCCGCGGCCTCGGCGCCCCGGTGGGTGAGCAGCGCCCGGGTCAGCGCGGCCATCAACCGCCGGTCCAGGGTGTCGAGTTCACCGTCCGCGACGGCGATCCGGGCGGCGTCGAACAGCGCGCCGCGACGGCTGCGCAGCCAGTGCGCGGCGGCGGCCCGGGAGCTGAAGCGCAGCGAGCGGGGCAGCCCGGCGACCTTCTGGCGGGCGGGCGAGTCGGCCGGCTCGCCCATGGCCCGGCACGACTGCAGCAGCCGTACCGTCCGCTCCAGCATCCGGGCGCGGGCCAGCTG
This sequence comes from Streptomyces sp. NPDC002446, assembly GCF_053595675.1. Classification (NCBI taxonomy): domain Bacteria; kingdom Bacillati; phylum Actinomycetota; class Actinomycetes; order Kitasatosporales; family Streptomycetaceae; genus Streptomyces; species Streptomyces sp. NPDC002446. The sequence goes on from NZ_JBSFYC010000025.1 coordinate 62,654, forward strand.
GACGTCGGCCGGCCGCTCGTGCTCCCCGAGCAGCGCGCGCACCAGCGGGTCGAGGCAGCCGGGGAGGCGGTACTGCGGATGCGGCGCGGCGTCCGGCGTACGGGCGCCGGGGACCGCGTCGTCCCCGGCGGCGAGGGCCCGCAGCAGGCCGAGCGCGGTGAGGTCGCCCAGCGCGGTGGCGGCCGCGGACATCGAGCAGCCGGCCAGCGCGGAGGCGATCTGCGCGTCCACGAGGCCGGCCGGTGCGAGGGTGATCAGCCGCAGTATCCGGGCGGCGGGCGGCGGCAGCGCCGCGTAGGCGAGGTGGAAGGCGCGGTACAGCGGGCGGGCGCCGCTGGGCAGGTCCTCGGGCAGCGGGACGCCCCGCAGCGCCTGCAGCAGATCGGCGACCGAGGACTTGGGGCGGGCGGCGAGCCAGGCGCCGGCCAGCACCAGCGCGGCGGGCTGGCCGCCGCACGCCTCGGCGACGCTGTCGGCGGTCCGCGGATCGACGGTGATCCGGGTCGGCCCGGCGTAGCGGCCGAGGATCTCGACGCAGGCCGCACCGTCCAGACCGCCCAGGGCGCACGGCCGGACGTCCGGGATGCCGGTCAGCGGCCCCTGGGAGACCACCACGACCAGGCAGTCCGGGGCGTCCGGCAGCAGCGGCTCGACCTCGTCGGCGCCAGGGGCGTCGTCCAGGAAGAGCAGCGCGCGGCGCCCGGTGAGCGCGCCGCGCACACGCTCGGTCAGCTCGTCCTCGGCGGCCCCCGGAGGTGCGTCCTCGCCCAGGGCGGCCAGCAGGTCGCGGGCGGTGCGGGCGGTGTCGGCCGGCTCACCGCCCGGCCGGGCCAGGGTGGCCCGCAGCACCCCGTCGGGGTAGTCGCCGGCCAGCTCGCGCAGCAGCTCCTCGGCCAGCGCCGTACGGCCGGATCCGGGGCGTCCGGCGATCAGCAGCACCCGGCTGCGGGCGCCCTTGCGGCCGGAGAGGGTGTCCAGGCCGGCGCGGGCGATGTCGGCGCGCAGCGCGGCGAGCTCGCGTCGGCGGCCGGCGAACGTGGCGGCGGACGGCGCGGAGGGGGGTGCCGGGACGGCGGGGCGGGCGGCGGCGCCGTCCTCGCGGGGGCCCGGCTGCCGCCCGCCGGGGGCCGCCGCGGGCGGCGCCTGCACCGTCTCCGGCGGGAGGTGCCCCCCGCCCACCGCCTGATCCGTCACCGGTCACGCTCCGTCCACCTGCGCGTACGAGCCCGCCGCGAGTGCGGACGGGGTCGCTGCCGAGCGTAGTTCACGGCCCGTCACGGGCGGTGCGGAGCACGGCGGTTGGGTCACTCGATCGGATCGGCCGATCATCCGACCGGGACGCGCGGCGTGGCGCTCAGACCTCGAAGGGGCGGGCCGGCCACGGCGCATCGGCCGGCCGCAGCGCGTCCAGGCCCGCGCCGCCCTGGGCGGCGGTGAGCGCCAGCACGCCCACCACGAGGCAGTTGTTGTGCAGCTCGCCGGCGAGCGCCCCGCGCACCAGCTCGTCCTGCGGCACCCGCGCCAGCTCCATGTCGGCCTCCTCCTCGGAGACCTCGAACCGCTCGCCCTCGGCCTCGGACAGATCGCGGGCCAGGAAGATCCGCACCGCCTCGTCGCAGCCGCCGGGCGTGGTGTAGACATCGGTCAGCACCCGCCAGTCCTCGGCCTTGACGTGCGCCTCCTCGTACAGCTCGCGCTGCGCGGCGTGCAGCGGGTTCTCACCGGGCACGTCCAGCAGCCCGGCGGGGATCTCCCACAGCCGCTGGCGTACGGGGTGACGGTACTGGCGCAGCACCAGCACCCGGCCCTCGTCGTCGAGGGCGAGGACGGCCACGGAACCGGGGTGGACCTGGTAGTCGCGGGTGACCTTGGAGCCGTCCGGCATCACGACCTCGTCGGTGCGCACACTGGTCTTGTTCCCGGTGAACGGCGTCGTGGTCGCGGTGACCGTCCACTCCTCCGGGGTGTCCTTGATCGCCATGGCGGGTCCTCCTGTGTGCATCGGCCAACGCGGAAACCGGGGCACGACCTCCGGTTAAGGAGGCCGTACCCCGGCAACCGTATCCGTCGCGGCACCGCCTACTTCGCGGCGCCCTTCTTGCGCGCGACCGCGGCCTTCACCAGCCCGGCGAAGAGCGGGTGCGGGCGGGTCGGGCGGGAGCGCAGCTCCGGGTGCGCCTGGGTGGCGACCAGGTAGGGGTGCGTCTCGCGCGGGTACTCGACGTACTCGACCAGCTTGTTGTCCGGCGACGTGCCGGAGAACTGCAGCCCGGCCTTCTTCTCCAGCTCACCGCGGTAGGCGTTGTTGACCTCGTAGCGGTGGCGGTGGCGCTCCTCGACGTACGCCTGGCCGTCGTAGACCTCGCGCACGATCGAGCCCTCGGCGAGCTTGGCCGGGTACATTCCGAGCCGCATCGTGCCGCCCATATCGCCCTCACCTGCGACGATGTCCATCTGCTCGGCCATCGTGGAGATGACCGGGTGGGCGGCCGCCGGGTCGAACTCGGTGGAGTTGGCGCCCTCGATACCGGCCAGGTTGCGGGCCGCCTCGATGACCACGCACTGCAGGCCCAGGCACAGGCCCAGCAGCGGGACCTTGTTCTCACGGGCGTAGGTGATCGCGCCGACCTTGCCGTCCACACCGCGGTCGCCGAAGCCGCCGGGGATGCAGACCGCGTCGCAGTCGGACAGCTGGGCTGCGGCGCCGGCGGGGGTCTTGCAGTCGTCGGAGGCGACCCACTTGACCTTGACCCGGGCCTTGTTCGCGAAGCCGCCGGCGCGCAGCGCCTCGGTGACCGAGAGGTAGGCGTCGGGCAGGTCGATGTACTTGCCGACCAGCGCGACCTTGACCTCGTGGTCGGGGTTGTGGACGCGGTCGAGCAGGTCCGCCCACTGGGTCCAGTCCACATCGCGGAACGGCAGGTCCAGCTTGCGCACGACGTAGGCGTCCAGGCCCTCGGCGTGCAGCACCTTGGGGATGTCGTAGATCGAGGGGGCGTCGATGGCGGCGACCACCGCGGCCTCGTCCACGTCGCACATCAGCGAGATCTTGCGCTTGATGGCGGTGGGCACCTCGCGGTCGGCGCGCAGCACGATCGCGTCGGGCTGGATGCCGATGTTGCGCAGCGCCGCGACCGAGTGCTGGGTCGGCTTGGTCTTCAGCTCACCGGACGGGCCGATGTAGGGGAGCAGCGAGATGTGCACGACGAAGACGTTGTCCCGGCCGACCTCGTGGCGGACCTGGCGGACGGTCTCCAGGAACGGCAGCGACTCGATGTCGCCGACCGTGCCGCCGACCTCGGTGATCACGACGTCGACGTCGTCGGTCGCCATCCGCCGGATGCGGTGCTTGATCTCGTTGGTGATGTGCGGGATGACCTGCACGGTGTCGCCGAGGTACTCACCGCGGCGCTCCTTGGCGATCACGGTGTTGTAGACCTGGCCGGTGGTGACGTTCGCACTGCCGTCGAGGTCGACGTCGAGGAACCGCTCGTAGTGGCCGATGTCCAGGTCGGTCTCGGCACCGTCGTTGGTGACGAAGACCTCGCCGTGCTGGAACGGGTTCATCGTGCCGGGGTCGACGTTCAGGTACGGGTCGAGCTTCTGCATCGTGACCCGCAGGCCCCGCGCCTTCAGGAGAGCACCCAGGCTGGAGGCGGTGAGCCCCTTGCCGAGGGAGGACGCGACGCCCCCGGTGACGAAGAGGTGCTTGGTCGTCGAAGATTTGGGCGGCATGGCCAAGAGGGAGCTCCCGTGGTCGCGAGGTGGAGAGGTGCGAGTCGGCGCGTCCCGGTTTTCAGGGGTGCCGTCGCTGCGGTTCGGGGGTTCTCGTGCCCACCGGTCCACGGGGTACCAGGCTATCAGCGACCAGCCATGGTCGCGCCCGGCCACGCACCGGGAATCCCGTACGGGTCTCATGTGACCGTGTCACGTGACGGAGGCCACCCGTTCGGAGCACCTCACTCCTCGCGAGCGTCGCGCGCAGAACCCGCGTGCGTCGTATCCTGCTCGGACACTCGCAACGAGCCGTCCGGGAAGGCACCACCCCCGCCCGATTTCCGGTCCCGCTGCTCGGCGACGTTTCATGGGCAGGACGGACCGATTCACAACGTCCCATGGGGGGCGTGACTCCAGTTCGACGGGAGATGCACGTGGCCGGGCGCATCGAGGACTACGCACTTATCGGCGATATGCAAACCGCCGCTCTAGTGTGCAGGGACGGGACGGTCGACTGGCTGTGCCTGCCCCGCTTCGACTCGCCGGCGGTCTTCGCAGGGCTGCTGGGCACAGAGGAGCACGGTTTCTGGCGGATCGGCCCGGTCAACGGCGCCGAACCGCGGCCGGCGGACCGCCGGCGCTATCGGGGCGATTCACTCGTACTGGAATCCGAGTGGGACACTCCGCGCGGTACCGTCCGGGTGATCGACTTCATGCCGCCGCGCGACGGCGCACCGCAGGTGATCCGCATCGTGGAGGGCGTCAGCGGGCGCGTCCCGATGCGCTCGGAGCTGCGGATGCGGTTCGCGTACGGCTGGGTCGTGCCGTGGGTGCACAAGGTCGACGGCCGTACGGTCGCGGTCGCGGGCCCGGACTCCGTGTGGCTGGACACCGAGGCCGAGACGTACGGCAAGGATCTGACCACCTTCTCCGACTTCACCGTCTCGCCGGGCGAGCGGATCGCCTTCACGATCAGCTGGCAGCCCTCGCACCACCAGCCGCCGGCCGTGGCCGACCCGGAGGGGGCGTTGGAGGCCACCGAGGAGTTCTGGCGCGAGTGGGTCGAGCACTGTACGTACCACGGCCCCTACCGCGATGCGGTGGTGCGCTCGCTGATCACGCTCAAGGCGCTGACGTACGCGCCGACCGGCGGGATCGTGGCGGCGCCGACGACCTCGCTGCCGGAGTGCATCGGCGGCGTCCGCAACTGGGACTACCGCTTCACCTGGCTGCGGGACGCGGCGATCACCCTGTCCTCCCTCCTGCGCACCGGCTACCGGGAAGAGGCGCGGGCCTGGCGGGAGTGGCTGCTGCGGGCGGTGGCCGGCGATCCGGAGAACCTGCAGATCATGTACGGCATCGCCGGTGAGCGGGAGTTGGGCGAGAACGAGCTCAACTGGCTTCCGGGGTACGAGAATTCACGCCCGGTGCGGGTCGGCAACGGTGCCGCCGGCCAGCTCCAGCTCGATGTCTACGGCGAGGTCACCGAGGCGCTGCACCTGGCGCACATGACGGGGCTGGCCCGTAACGACTACGCCTCGCTGCTGCAGCTGAAGCTGATCCAGTGGGTGGAGAAGCACTGGGACGAGCCGGACGAGGGCATCTGGGAGGTCCGCGGCCCGCGGCGGCACTTCGTGCACTCCAAGGTCATGACCTGGGTCGCGGTCGACCGCACGGTCAAGCTGATCGAGTCCGGGGACGTCGACGGCCCGCTGGAGCGCTGGAGGGACCTGCGCGAGACGATCCACCGGGACGTCTGCGAGAAGGGTTACGACAAGGAGCGCAACACCTTCACCCAGTCCTACGGCTCGCAGGAGCTGGACGCCTCGCTGCTGCTGATCCCGCAGATGGGCTTCCTGCCCCCGGACGACAAGCGGGTGATCGGCACGATCGAGGCGATCCAGCGGGAGCTGGGTACCGAGGACGGCTTCGTACTGCGCTATCCGACGGCCGGCGAGGGCGTCGGCGTGGACGGTCTGGAGGGCGACGAGGGCGCGTTCCTGGCCTGCTCGTTCTGGCTCGCCGACGACCTGGCGATGATCGGCCGGGTGGACGAGGCCCGCAAGCTCTTCGAGAAGCTGCTCTCGCTCCGCAACGACCTGGGCCTGCTGGCCGAGGAGTGGGACCCCAAGGCGAAGCGCCAGGTGGGCAACTTCCCGCAGGCGTTCAGCCACGTTCCGCTGATCGACACTGCGCTGCGGCTGACGGCGAGCGGCGCCTACGGCGGTTAGCCCGGCGATGTGACGTGTCGCGGCCGCCCCCGGCAGGTTCCGGGGGCGGCCGCGGTGTGTGAGTCAGAAGGGGGTCAGGGTGAGGGTGATCTCCTTCGGGGCGCTGTCCTCGATGTAGGAGGCGAAGCCGGCGACGTCGTCGAAGGCGAAGCCGTAGGCCTTGCCGTCGCGGGTCGCGGCGTGCATGGCCCTGGCGTAGTGATTGGTCAGCCGCTGCTGGTAGAAGTCCGCCGGGTCGGTGGTGGGCTGGTGGGCCTGGGTGGTGAGGGTGGAGCGGTTGAGGGCGGCGCCCAGGACGGCGGCCACCGGTCCGAGGGTGCCGTCGTTGGGGGCGGCGAGGGTGCCGTCGCAGAAGAGGACGTCGCGGGTGGACGGCTTGTCGAAGGAGACCGTGCCGGGCCCCTTGAAGGTGAGCTTGCCGCCGCTGACCCGGCCGGTGAAGGTGCCCGCGTCGGTCGTGACGGTCAGGTCCTGGGCCTCGTAGGCGGACCAGGCCTCGTCGATGGCCGGGGCGAGGTAGTCCTTGGCGAACAGTCCGCCGTCCAGGCCGTGGCCGGGGGCGATCACCCGCTTGTCGCCGATGACCAGACGGTCGAAGCCCTCGGCGGCCTTGACGTCGGAGAAGATCGTGGCGCGGGCGCCGTCCTTGAGTGTGCCGGTGGTCTGCTCCTTGGCTCCGGAGAGCTTGATCGCGAGCGGGACGCTGAACATGTCGACCATGGTGGTGTTGCAGAACATTCCGCCGGAGTTGTGGGTGAACTCGGCGCAGTCGTGCAGCACGTCGTAGTTGGGGTCGCCGGCGACCCAGCCCGCCGGATAGGCGAGGGCGGCCTTGCCGTTGCCGTCCTCGACGGCCTTGAACCTGAGCTTGCCGCCGAGCGCGGTGTAGATCCGGCCGGACATCCGGGGCAGCCGGAGGGTCGTGGTGCCGCTCGCGGCGAGCGGTATGGCGTAGTCGGTGAAGCCGTCCGGACCGTTGTCGGCCAGTGCGACGGGCTTGAGCTCGCCGTCCGGGGTGACATGCACCTGCTGGGTGCCGTCGTTGCCGACGATGTAGACCCAGACCGAGGAATTGGCGTAGTCCCCCGAGTTGTTGAGGATATTCAGGGGGACCGTAGCCGCCGTCCGTGTGTGCCGTGAGGCGTTGCGGGCCGCTCCGGGGGCGCCGATCGCGCGACCGGTCAGGAGGGCTCCGGAGGCGGTGGCGGCGCCGGCGGCGAGGCCGCCGAGCAGGCTGCGGCGAGTGATCATGAGAGGGCTCCTTGCGGGGTGGTGCGCGAGGCGGCGGGGGCCGGACCGGTGGCGGTCCCGTTGCCGGTACGGGCCGTCGCGGGCCGCTGCACGGAGACGGCGACATGGTCGACGAGCAGCGAGCCGCCGGGCCGGGTGGCGTCGGTGGGGGTGGCGAAGCCCGCGGCGCCGTCCGGGAACGCCCCGCCCATCGCGAGGTTGAGCAGCAGGAAGTGGCCGTGGTGGGTGGCCTTCGCCCAGGTGTCGGCGTCCGTCTCGGAGGCGCTCACGGTGTGGAACCGCTGGCCGTCGACGTACCAGTTCAGCGACTCGGCGGCGCTGTCGGTGCGGTCGAGCTCCAGCGCATAGGTGTGGAATCCGGCCTGGCAGGTGCTTCCCGGGCAGTCGCGGGAATTTCCCTTGCCCTGGGTCTCGTTGCACGGCCCGCCGGGGTTGACGCCGCAGTGCAGCACGCCCCAGACCTTGTTGACGCCGTTGACGTTCTCCATGATGTCGAACTCGCCGATGCCCGGCCAGTTCCCGTAGTTGCCGCGGTACTCGGCGCCCAGGGTCCAGAAGGCCGGCCAGTAGCCGAGCGCGCCGTCGCCGGAGACGTCCGGCATCCGGATGCCCGCCTCGATCCGGAGCTTGCCGCCGGCCGGGGCGGCGAAGTCGGTGCGCCGGGACTCGATGCGGCCCGAGGTCCAGGTGGCGCCGTCCTTCAGCGCGGTGATCCTGAGGTGGCCGGCGCCGTCGAGCTGAAGGTTCTCGGGGCGGTCGGTGTAGGTCTGGCGCTCACCGGTGCCCCAGTTGGCCGGGCCGCCCGGGTAGCCGGTACCGGTGTCGGTGATCCAGTCGTCGGCGGACGGGCGTGATCCGGCGGCGCCGTCGAAGTCCGTACGCCAGACTTCCTCGAAGGGAGCGGGGGTGGCTTGGGCCTTCGCTCCGGTGGGCGCGTCCGCTGCCGCGGAGGCCGGTGGGAGGGAGAGGGCACAGGTGCTGACGAGTGCGGCGCTCGCGGCGAAGAGCACCGCTCTCGTCCGGAATCCGGCCCTTTTGCGGGACGGTTTTCTCATGCTCATGACATTCTCTCCTCGGCGCAGTGGGGGTAGTGAGGAGTTCCATGGGGGGCAGGGAGGAGTTCCGTGGGGGGAATCCAGCCTGAGAGCGCTCTCATATCGTCCGCAGTGAACCCTGCCGACTCGACGGCACACCGTCAAGTCACCGTGTGGAAAAAGGAGTTCGATGGTGTCTGAGCCGAACGGCCCACGGCCGACGCTGGAGGCGGTCGCGGCGCGCGCCGGGGTCTCCCGCGCGACGGTGTCCCGCGTGGTCAACGGCGGGGCGGGCGTACGGGCGGTGGTCCGGGAGCGGGTCCGGCAGGCGGTGCGCGAGCTCGGTTACGTACCGAACAGCGCGGCCCGCACGCTGGTCACCCGCCGCACCGGAGCGGTCGCCGTGGTCATCGCGGAACCGGAGACCCGGGTCTTCAGCGACCCCTTCTTCGGCCGCCAGCTGCGCGGCATCAGCCGCGAACTGGCCGCCGCCGACACCCAGCTCCTGCTGATGTTCGTCGAGCACCGCGCCGACTACGACCGCATCGGCCGCTACCTGTCGGCCGGCCATGTCGACGGCGCGCTGATGTTCTCGCTGCACCGGGACGACCCGCTGCCCGCCATGGCCGAGCGTGCCGGGCTGCCCACCGTCTACGGCGGCCGCCCCGGCTGGGCGGGCGCCGACCGGGCGCCCCGGCCGCTGTACGTCGACACCGACAACCGCGACGGCGCCCGCCAGGCCGTACGCCATCTGCTCGGCCGCGGCCGGCGCCGGATAGCGGTGATCACCGGGCCGCTCGACCAGACCTCGGCGCTGGACCGCCTCGACGGCTACCGCGAGGCGCTGGGCGCGGCGGAGCCGGACGCCCGGCTGATCGCCAACGGCGGGTTCACGGCGCGCGGCGGCGAGCTCGCCATGGCCCAACTCCTCGACGCCGCACCGGACTTGGACGCCGTCTTCGCCTGCTCGGACCTGATGGCGAACGGCGCCCTGCGCACGCTGCGGGCGCGCGGGCGCCGGGTCCCCGACGATGTGGCGGTGGTCGGCTACGACGACCTGGAGCCGGCGGCCTGGGCGGATCCCCCGCTGACCACGGTCCGCCAGGACGTGGAGGAGATGGGGCGGCTGATGGCCCGGTTGCTGCTGCGGCTGCTGGATCCGCGGCGGGCGGGGAGCGCGGGGGCCGCGGGAGGAGCAGCGGGCGAGCGGACGGGAGCGGGGGCCGGGACGGCGGAGCTGGCGCCGGTGATCACGGGGGCGCGGCTGGTGGTGCGGGAGTCGGCATGAGGGCGGAGCGGTGCCCCGGGCCGCCGGCTCCGGAGGGCGGACCGCGAGTGCCGGACTACGGGTAACGTCCTGGTCATGGGGCCGGAAGCACAGATCGAAGCCGAGATCACGGTACGCAGGGCGCTGGAGCTGCCCGCGCTGCGGCGCGGGCTGCCGGAGGTGCTGGCCGGCGGGGACCGGCTGGACCGCGCGGTGCGCTGGGTGCACGCGGGCGAGGTCCCGCATATCGCCTCGCTGCTCAAGGGCGGCGAACTGCTGCTGACCACCGGCCTCGGGCTGGGTGCCCGGCCCTCCGAGCAGCGGGCCTTCATCCGTAAGCTCGCGGACCGCGAGATCGCCGCTCTCGTCGTGGAGCTGGGCTCTCGCTTCGAATCACTGCCCTCGGCGCTGGTGGACGCCGCAAGGGACTGCGATCTGCCGCTGATCCAGCTGCACCGCGAGGTCCCGTACGTCACGGTCACCGAAGCGATCCACACCGAGATCATCAACAGCCACTACGCGCTGCTGCGGCGCGCCGACGAGATCCTGCGGCGCTGCACGGACGTGCTGCTGCGCGGGGGCGGCGCCCCGGAGGTGCTGCGGCTGCTGGCCGTCTTCACCGGCAACCCGCTGTGTCTGGAGGCCCCCGACGGCAGCCCGCTGTACGCGGCGGGCCCGGAGAGCGACGCCGAGGGCGGCGGGCCCGCGGACGCCGACCCGCTGCTGGCCTGGGAGGGCCTGCGGGACACCGGCGTACGCATCGACGTCCCCGGGTGGGGAGGCCACGGCCCCGACGCGGTCCGCGCCCGCCTCGTGCTGCTGCCCGTCAACGCCCCCGTGGCGCCCGTGCACCGGATCGCCGCCGAGCGCGCCGCCGATCTGCTCGCCGTCGTCATGCTCCAGTCCCGTCAGGAGGAGGTGCTCGCCGCCCGGGGCCGCGGCGATTTCCTCGCCGATCTGGCCGAGGGCCGGATCTCCGCGGCCGAGGCGCCCGCGCAGGCCCGGCTGCTGGGTTTCCGCCCCGGCTCGGATCCGGTGCTCCCGGTCGTCATGCGGCTGCCCGCCGGTCTCCCCACCCCCGCCGGCTGGGCCCTGCTCGCCCAGGCCCTGCGCGAGGAACTCGCCGCCCCCGGGGTGCCCGTGCTCCTCGGCGTACGTCCGGTGGAGGGCAGGGTCCCGATGCTCGTGGCGCTGCGGGCCGGCCAGGACCGCGAGAGGCTCGCCGACCGGATCGCCGAGGCGCTGCGGGCCGGCGTCGTGCGCGCGGGCCTGGACCGGCCGACGGCGCACCGCCCGGTGGTCGTCGTCGGTTCGGCGGGCGACTGGGCGGCGGCGGGTCCCGGTCTGCGGCATGCGGCGGAGGCGGCGGCAGCGGCCCAGGGCCTGCCGGAACAGCCCTGGTACGACGCGCGCCGGCTGGACATCGAGCTGCTGCTGTGGCGGATGCGCGAGCACGGTGAACAGGGTGTGCTCACCGACTTCGTGGAGCGCGCCATCGGCCCCCTGCTCGCCCACGACCGCGGTGCCCGTCAGCCGTTGCTGCCCACGCTGGAGGCCTATCTGGCCAGTGCCGGCCGCAAGGCGGAGACCGCCCGCGACCTGAACGTCAACCGCCAGACCCTGTACGACCGGCTGGCCCGCATCGCCCAGCTGCTGGGCACGGACCTGGACGACCCGCAGACGGTCCTGGGCCTGCGCCTGGCCCTGCGCGCCCGGCGCCATACGGACCGGCCGTAGCGGGCGCGCGGCGGCCGCCGGGGACGGGATCAGCGCCGGTCAGGCGGCAGGCTGCGGGCTCGGCCCGGGTCAGAGGGGCATGCTCGGCTGGGTCAGAGGGCTGGCTCGTCCCGGGTCAGAGGGGCTGGCTCGGCTGGGTCAGCTCGTCGTAGACGCTGAGTACCTGGGTGACGGTGTCGTTCTCGCTCGGCCAGCCGGCCGCCTGCAGACGGCCCGCCGCCGCCAGCGCGTCCCGGCGCGCGGGATCGCCGAGCAGCCCGAGAACGGAGCGGGCCAGCGCGCTGGCGTCCCCGTAGCGGACCAGCTCCGCGGCGCGGCCGACCAGTTCGGGGGTGCCTCCGGTGTCGGTGGCAACCAGTGGCACCCCGGCGCGCAGCGCCTCCTGGGCGATCAGCGAGCGCGCTTCCCACCTGCTGGGCAGCACCACCAGGTCGGCGGCGGCGAGTAGTTCGGGCACGTCGTCGCGGCGGCCCAGCAGCTGGACGGGCAGCTGCTCGGTGTCGATCCGCCGCTGCAGCGCGGCCCGTTGGCCGCCCTCCCCCGCGATGGCCACCAGCGGCTGCGGATCGAGCGCGCACCAGGCATGGGCCGCGTCGAGCAGCAGATCATGGCCCTGGGCCGGATCGAGGCGGCCGACCGCGAGCAGCAGCGGGCGGTCCACCGCTCCCAGTTCGGCGCGCTCCTTGTGGCGCGTCCGGTCGTGGTTCTCGTACTCGGGCGGCGCGCCACCGGGCCGGGGGCGCGGAATCGCGACCGGCGCGAGCCGTGCGTCGCGGGCGCCCCGTTCGCGTGCCCGGTCCACAAGATCGGAGCAGGCGCCCAGGACGACGGCGGCGGCCCGCGCCACCCGCCGCTCCATCAGATGCACCAGTCCGGCCCGCGCGCCCTCAGTGGGCGACTTGGTGTGCCAGGTGATGACCAGGGGAACCCTCCGCCCTCCCCGGGGAGCCCGCAGGCCGCGCAGCGCCATCGAGGCGCGCAGACCGGCCCGCAGTCCGTGGGCGTGGACCAGGTCGGCATCCCAGCACGCGCTGCGCAGCAACGCCACGCTCGCCGGGTCCGTGCGCGGCGGAACGTGCACGAACCGCGCCCCGGCGCCGGTGAAGTCGTAGGCCTGCTCGGATTCCGGCGTGGCGCAGACGGTCACCCGTACGCCGCGCGCGACCAGCCCTTCGGCCAGCGAGCGGACGTGTGCCGCGCTGCCGGCGCTGCCGTGCCCCAGCACCTGGACCGTGCGCAGCGGCGACAGCCCGTGCGTCGAGGTCGGGGTGCTGGTCACGTGGTCGGGGCTCCTGGGTCGGGGCGGGACGGACCGTACCGGCGGGCCGGTCCGCTGCTGCGGGCGTCACGGCACGCGGCCGGGCCGCCGCCACCGGCCCGTCCGGCGGACGGGCGGCGGCACGGCGAACGCACCCGGAACTGCGCACCGCGCCCCAGGATGCCAGCCCGGCGACGTCAATTCGGCACCGTCCGCCCGCCGTTCCGGTGGGAAGTCTCACCCCAGCGCCCGCCGGATCACCCACATGGGCGACAAACCGCCCGCGCGAGTCAACGGCCCCTTCGGGTGAGCCGCCCCTCCGGAGCACGCCCGCCCCGGCGATACGGGGCGCGCACGGCGCTACCCGGGGCGCGCTCGGCGGCGGGTGTCCTGGGCGACGGGCTACGGGCGGGACGCGGCGGGGGCCAGGGGGACGCGGGACGCAGGGGGAGGGCGCGGGGACGCGGGGTAGGACGCCAGGGGGGCGCGCCGCACGGAGCCCGGGCGGCGGGGCTGCGGCAGGCGTCAGAGCGCCGCGGCCGCCCGGCTGACGCGGTCCCCGGCGGCTGCGGCGGCGAGCAGTCCGGCGGCGTGGGCGGCCAGTCCGCGGCGGCCGTTCGCCGCCACGATGGCGAGCCCGAGTGCCGCGCCGAGCGCATGCGCCCCGGCGTCCCCGAGCATCGTGCGCTCCCCCAGGTCGTCGCCGACGACGGCGGCCGCCGCGCCCATGGGGGCGGCGGACAGCGGTCCGGCCGGTCCGCGTCGCAGCAGCCCGGGCGCCCCGACGGCCAGTACGGCGCCGGCCGCCCGGCCCGGCCGGACGTCGAGGAGGTTGACCAGATGCGCCGAGCCCGCGATCACCACGCCTGCCAGCAGCTTGTCGGCCGGGCGCTCCTTCAGGAGGGCCCCCGCCGCGAGCCCGGCGGCGCCGATCCCGAACAGCTTCACCGCCCCACTGGTGACCTCACGCTGCCGCAGCGCCGAGAGGTGCGCCCGGAAACCGCGCCGGGGGTCAGCGGCGCCGAAGACGTCGTCGTATGCCCCACAGCCCCCGGCGGCCAGTATGGCCAGCGCCGTCGCGGTGCGGGTCCGGGCGGGCAGCCCGGGTGCGGTGGCGGCGGCGAGCGCGGTACCGGCGGCCGTCGCGAGCCCTGCGTGCAGGTCCACGGTCCGGCCGGCGTAGTTCTTGCGCTCCCACAGGACGGCACCGCCCGGCGGCCGGCTCTTCAGCGCCCCGTAGGCGGCGCGCGTCGCACCCGCCGCCCCGAGCAGTGCGGAGATCCGCCCCAGCACCCTGCTGCCTGCCATCGCCATGTCTCTCCCCTCGCGCCCGGCACCGTGCCGCGCTCGACCGGCGCAAGCCTTCGGCTCCCGCCCCCGCCCGCCCCAGGTCCTGTCCGGCCCGACCCATCGGACAGGCCCTAGCCGTCCTTGCGCGCCGTCTCCAGCAGTTCCTCCGCATGCGCCCGGGCGGTCTCGGAGTCCTCCTGGCCGGCGAGCATCCGGGAGAGTTCCCGGACCCGTTCCTCGCCCTCCAGGACGGTGACGCCGCTCCTGGTGACCGACCCGTCGTTCGTCTTCGCCACCAGCAGCTGCCGGTCCGCGAACGCCGCGACCTGCGGGAGGTGCGTCACGACGACGACCTGCGCGGACTTCGCGAGCCTGGCCAGGCGTCGGCCGACCTCGACGGCCGCCCTGCCGCCGACGCCCGCGTCGACCTCGTCGAACAGGTACGTCGGTACGGGGTCGGAGCCGGCGAAGACCACCTCGACGGCGAGCATCACCCGGGAGAGCTCACCGCCGGACGCCCCCTTGGCGATCGGCCGGGGCGGTGCACCCGGGTGCGGGGCGAGGAGCAGCTCGACCTCATCGGCGCCGGCCGGTCCGTAGGCCACGGTGCGGCCACCGACCTCGATGCCGTCCGCGTCCTCAGGGACCTCGGTCTGGCGGATCTCGACGGTCACACGGGCGTGCGGCATGGCGAGTTCGGCGAGTTCGGCGGTGACCGCGTCGGCGAAACGCTGCGCCGAGGCCCTTCTGGCGTCGGTCAACGCCTGTGCCAGCTCGCCCAGTTCGGCCCGGAGCGCATCCCGCTCCGCGGTCAGCTCGCCGATCCGGTCGTCGTCGCCGTCCAGTTCGGCGAGCCGGGCGGCGCTCTGCTCGGACCACGCCAGCACCGCCGCGATGTCCTGGCCGTATTTGCGGGTCAGATGGTTCAAAACGGCGCGCCGCTCCTCGACCGCGGCGAGCCGCAGCGGGTCGGCGTCCAGGCCGTCGGCGTAACTGGCCAGCTCACCGGCCACGTCCGCCAGCAGGATCCCGATCTCGCCGAGCCGCTCGGCGAGACCGGCGAGTTCCCGGTCGTGGCTGCGTACGGCCTCCAGAGCGCGGTGCGCACCGGCGGCCAGGGTGGTGGCGTCGACGCCCTCGGGGTCTTCCGGGTTGCCGGCGAGCGCGGCGTGCGCGGCGGTCGCGGCGGAGGCGAGTGCCTCGGCGTGCCCGAGCCGCTCGGCCTCGGCGGCGAGTTCGGTGTCCTCACCGGGCTGCGGCTCGGCCGCCGCGATCTCGTCGAGGCCGAAGCGCAGCAGATCGGCTTCCTGGGAGCGTTCGCGGGCCCTGGTGGTCAGCTCGTCCAGCTCGGTGGTGACGGCGCGCAGCCGGCGGTGGGCGGCGGTGTACTTGGCGAGCGGGACGGCGACGGCGTCCCCCGCGTAGCGGTCCAGTGCCTGGCGCTGGCGGGCCGGCCGTAGCAGGCCCTGCTGGTCGGTCTGGCCGTGTACGGCGACCAGGTCGTCGGCCAACTCCCCGAGGAGACCGACCGGTACGGAGCGGCCGCCCACGTGGGCCCGCGAGCGGCCCTCGGCGGAGAGCGTACGGCTGATCAGCAGCGCGCCGTCGTCCAGCTCGGCACCGGCCTCCTCGGCCCGTACCGCGGCGGGCGCCTGCGGGCCGACGCTGATCCTGCCCTCCACCACCGCCGATTTGGCGCCGATCCGCACGAGGGCGGGGTCGGCGCGCCCGCCGAGCAGCAGGCCGAGGCTGGTGACGACCATGGTCTTGCCCGCGCCCGTCTCGCCGGTCACCGCCGTGAAACCCGGGGACAGCTCGACAACGGCGTCGTCAATGACACCCAGGGACCGGATCCGCATCTCCTCCAACACGGATAAGACCTTACGAGGTCCAAGGGCCGCCCCGCGACGGCCTCCCCCTTCCTCCCGCGCCCCGCACTGCGGAAAACCCCACCAAAAGACGGGTGTTTTCCGCATGGTGCGTGATCACGCTCAGCCGTCACGCTGATCACAGTGCGAAACGAGAGGGGGGCTCATGGCCAGCGGATTGGCGCGTGCGGCGCTGCGGGGGCACCGGCCCGCGTTCACGGGGACGGCGGTGGCGGCGCTGTTCGCCGCGACCGTGGTCAGCGCGTCGATGACGGTGCTCACCGCGACGGGTGAGGAGGGCATCCCGCCCGCCGCGCGGCGGGCGATGGCGGTCCACGGCGTCGGGGACCTCGCCCTCGTCCTCCTCCTCGGCTCGATCTATATGTCGATCTTCGTGGTCGCCTCGACGATGGGCACGGCCGTCGCCCAGCAACACCGCGAATTCGCGATGCTCCGTGCGATCGGTGCCCGCCCCTGGCAGATCCGGCGGGCGACCGCCGCACAGGCGGTGGCGGCCGCCGTCCCCTCGGCGCTGGCTGGCTGCGCACTGGGGGCCGTGCTGGCGCGCTGGTGGTTCGACGGCATGGTCGACCACGGTCTCGTCCCCCGCGAGGTTCCCTTCCGGTTCGGCTGGGCCGCGCTGCCGGTGTGCCTGGCGGTGGCGGTGGTCACCTCCGCGGTCGCCGGGCTGCTCGCGGCGAGCCGGTTCGCGGCGCTGCGTCCCGCGCGGGCGCTGGAGGAGGCGGCGGCGGGCCGCCGGAAGCTGGGGTGGCTGCGGCTGCCGCTGGGGCTCGCCGCGACGGCGGGTGGCGTGCTCGTCTCCCGGCTGCTCGCCGACCAGTCCGCTGAGGAGGCGGGCCAGGGCGCCTTCCTGGTGCTGCTCCTGTTCTGCGTCGGTGTGGGGCTGCTGGGGCCTCGCATCATCGCTCCGGCCGCGTGGCTGGTGTCCCGGCTGATCGGCCGGTTCGGCAGCGCGGCCGAGCTGGCGATGCAGAACGTCACGACGCAGTCCCGCCGCTTCTCCGCCGCCGTCGTGCCCCTGGTCCTGGTGGTGGCGTTCGGCACGACGAAGATCGCGGTGCACACGACGGCCCAGCACCGGACCGGGTCCGCCGGCCCGGCCGGCGAAGTGTGGCTGGACTACATGGGTACGGGGCTGTACGCGGGCTTCGCCGCCATCGCCGCCGCCAACACCCTGGCCATGATCACCGCCGAGCGCCGCCGCGATATGGCGCTGCTGCGCCTGGTCGGCTCGCATCCGCGCCAGGTGCGGGCGATGGCTGCCTGGGAGGCAGTCGTCGTCGCGGGCACCGCCCTCGTCCTCGGCACGGCCATCGCGCTGTTCACCCTCGCCCCGATGCTCCAGCGGGCGTTCGGCGACGCACTGCCGTATGTGCCCTGGACGACGGCCGGCGCGATAGCGGGCGGCACCCTGCTGCTCGCGCTGCTCGCGACCGGCCTGCCCGTCCACTCCGCCCTGCGCCGCCGCGCCACGGAAACCCTGGCCTCGGCCTGATCCCGCCGGCCCCACCGACACCGTCACGAGAGACGCACCATGAACGACCGATCCACCGCCTTCGAGCGCCCCGGCCCGCACACCCCTGCGCGCCCCGGCCGTGCGCACCGTTCCCGTCCTTCCCGCCGGACCGGCCGCCTTCGCCGTCCCCGCGGCGCCGCCCTGCTGCTCGCCGCGGTAGCTGCCGTCACCGCCCTGACCGCCACCACGGCATGTGCCGGGCCCGCCCGCGCGGGCCGCTCCGGCCCGGACGCCCATGCCGCCTCCGAAGACCCCGCCGCGGTCCGGTCGGGCCGCACTCCGGCCGCCTCCCTGGAGGGCGTCTGGCGGATGGACGGCTACGGCACCCTGGTCACCATCAAGGGCCGGAGCCTGCGTACGTACGAGACCACCGCCGTGAGCTGTCTGCCGGGAGCCGTCACCGGCACCCGCGTCGGCACACCGGACCCGGACGGCCGCAGCCGCTTCGCGGTGCCGGACTCGGCCCCGGTCACCGTGGCCCCGCAGGGCACCGGCCGCGCCCGGCTCGCCATGGAGGACAGCGTCGGCGGGCGCCTTCTGCACCGTATCGGCGCGCTGCCCGGCCGCTGCGCTCAGCGCCCGTCGCGCGACCCCCGAGCGGCCTTCGACGTCTTCTGGCGGACGTACGCCGAGAACTACCCCTTCTTCCGCGCGAAGAAGATCGACTGGGTGGCGGTCCGCGACCGCTACCGCCCCCGCATCACGGCCCGCACCACCGACGGCCAACTCTTCGCGGTGTTCCGCAAGATGATCGAGCCGCTGCACGACGCGCACACCCGGGTCGTGGCCGGACCCGGCCAGTGGTTCGCGGGCAAGCGCCCCGGGACCGTCCTTCCCACCCCGGGATTCACCGCCCGCACCGACAAGGCGATCGCCGCCCACCTCGGCGCCGGCACCGTCCAGCGGCACTGGGCCCAGGGCAAGCTGACCTACGCCGACCTCCCCGGCCGCATCGGCTACTTCCGCATCACCCAGTTCGCCGGCTACACCGAGAAGGGCGACTACGCCGGCGATGCCGCCGAGCTCGACCGCGCCCTGAACTCGGTGTTCACCAAGGCCCGCACACAGGGCCCGGCGGCCCTGCGCGGCCTGATCATCGACGTACGGCTCAACGGCGGCGGAGCCGACCCCCTCGGTCTACGCATCGCCTCCCGGCTCACCGACCGCCCCTATCTCGCCTACCGCAAGCAGGCGCGGAACGACCCCCGCGACCCTGGCGGGTTCACCACTCCCCAGCCGGTCCGGATCCGCCCGCACCAGGGCCCCGTCTACACCGGCCCGATAGCGGTCCTCACCGGTCGGCTGACCATCAGCGCGGGCGAGACCTTCACCCAGTCCCTGATGGGCCGCTCTCCCGCCCCCACCCGTATCGGCGAGAACACCCAGGGGGTCTTCTCCGACATCCTGGACCGCAGGCTTCCGAACGGCTGGACGTTCGGCCTGCCCAACGAGATGTTCCTGACCCCCGACGGCCGCACCTTCGACGGACCGGGCATACCCCCGGCCGTTCCCACCCCCGTCTTCACCGACGAGGAGCTCTCCGCCCGGCGCGACTCCGCCCTCACCCGCGCCCGGGCGCTCCTCTCCCCAGAGACCGCGCGGGGCGGCCACCGGGGCGGCGGCAGGCCCTAGTGCGGCGCCCCCCGCCACCCCGCGACCGGGAGGGCGAACTTGGCGACCAGACGATCCGTGAAGGAGGCGTGATGCAGACGCGCCAGGCGTACGGGTACGGCGCCACGGCGGACCTCGACGCGGGCACCGGCGGGCAGTTCGACGCTGCGGCGGCCGTCGCACCACAGCACGCCGTGCGGGGTCTTGGGCTGCACCTCGACCGCGAGGACGGAGTGCGGCGAGGTGACCAGCGGCTTGGCGAAGAGGGCGTGGGCGCTGATCGGGACCATCAGCAGGGCCTCGACCTCGGGCCAGACCACGGGGCCGCCGGCCGAGAAGGCGTACGCGGTGGAGCCGGTCGGGGTCGCGCAGACCACGCCGTCACCGCCGAAGCGCGACACGGGCCGCCCGTCGACCTCCGTGACCACCTCCAGCATCCGCTCCCGTGCGGCCTTCTCCACCGACGCCTCGTTGAGGGCCCAGTCGGTGTGCACGACATTGCCGTTGTTGCGGACGAGGACGTCGAGCGTCATCCGCTCCTCGACCTCGTAGGCGCGGGTGACGACCCGGTCGACCACCTTGTCGAGGTCATCGCGTTCGGCCTCCGCGAGGAAGCCGACCCGGCCGAGGTTGACGCCGAGCATCGGCACCCCGGAGGTCCTGGCGAAGTCGGCGCCGCGCAGCAGCGTGCCGTCCCCGCCGAGGACCACCAGCAGTTCGCAGCCCTCGGCGGCGCACTGCTCCGACTCGACGCGCTGCACGGACGACGGCAGCGGCAGGTCCGCGGCCTCCTCGGCCAGTACCCGCACGCCGATGCCGCTGCGCAGCAGCCCCTGGACGACGAGTTCGGCGCTGCGGATGGCCGCGGGCCGGCCCGTGTGGGCGAGCAGGAACACCGTCCGCCCGGCTCCGGTGTTCTCGTGTGCTGCGCTGCCTTCAACTGCCTGGGTAGTGGTCAACGAGGCCCCTCCGCCACTGCACGGTCGACATCCGCCGGGTCGAGTGCAGGCGCCCCGGCGCGCAGCCACAGAAAGTACTCGACATTCCCGGAAGGTCCAGGCAGCGGGCTGGCAACTACGCCAAGTACGCCAAGTCCCAGTTCGGCCGCCCGGCCCGCCACGGCGCGCACCGCCTCGGCCCGCAGCTCCGCGCTGCGTACGACCCCGCCGCTGCCCAGCCGCTCCTTGCCGACCTCGAACTGCGGCTTGACCATCAGCACGAGGTCCGCGTCCGGTGCCGCGCAGCCGGCCAGCGCGGGCAGGACGAGCCCCAGCGGGATGAAGGAGAGATCGCCGACGATGAGGTCGACGGGCTGCGAGTCGATCTGTTCGAGCGTCAACTCGCGTACGTTGGTCCGGTCCTTCACGGTGACCCGCTCATCGCTCTGCAGCGACCAGGCGAGCTGTCCGTATCCGACGTCGACGGCGACGACATGACCGGCGCCGGCCCGCAGCAGGACATCAGTGAAGCCGCCGGTCGAGGCGCCCGCGTCCAGGGCCCGCCGCCCCTCGATCTTCAGGCCGAGCGGGACGAAGGCGGCGAACGCTCCGGCGAGTTTGTGACCGCCGCGCGAGACATAGTCGGGGTCGCTCTCGTCCGCGCGTACGACCACGGCCGCGCTGGTCTCCACCTGAGTGGCCGGTTTGGTCGCGGTCGCGCCGCCGACGGTCACCCGGCCCGCGGCAATCAGCTGGCTCGCGTGCTCGCGCGAACGGGCCAGCTTGCGGCGCACCAGCTCCGCGTCGAGACGGCGTCGTGCCACTCCTGCCACCTGTGGTTCAGCTCCTGTTGTCGTACGTCGTCGAGGAAGGCGCGGGCGGCCCCGGGTGCTGGTCGAGACCGGCCAGCACATCGCGCAGCCCACGGTGCACATCCTCGTACACCTGGAGGTGCCCGCTCGACGGGAGGTGGTCGGCATCGGCGAGGCGGCGCAGCCCGGCGTCGACCGCGGCCTGACCGGTGGGCACCACGCCCACCCCGAGCGGCTGCGGCCCGCCGGAAGCGACCGGCACCTCGGGCTTCCCCGGCGCCCCAGGCTCCTCAGCCACTCCGGACCCCGCAGGCACCCCGGACCCCGCAGGCGCAACGGACTCCCCGGGCACAACGAGCACCTCTGACTCGGTCCCGTCGATCCCAGCGGTCCCCTCGGTCCCGGCAGTCTCCTCGGCCCCCGCGGGGGCCTCCGGCTCCGGTCCGGGCGTCGGCTCTTCCATGCCCCCGACGCTACCTCGGCGAGCGGTGTCACGTACGAACGAGCCGCCCGCGACCTGGCGTATCGTCGATCACGATGGCAACCCACGACCAGTGCCGTGCCGCGCTCGACCGGCTGGCCCAGAATCTGACCGCGGCTGACGGCAGTGTCCGCAGCGCCGCCGCGCTCGACCGTTCGCTCAGCTGCCGCATCACCGACCTGGATGTGACGTTCCTCGGGCGGCTGGCCAACGGCACCATCCAGGACGTGACCAGCGTCCCCGGCCCGCCCCCGGGCAAGGCCGAGATCCGCCTGACGATGGCCGGCGACGATCTGATCGCGCTGGTCGACGGGGAGCTGAACTTCGCGAGGGCCTGGGGCAGCGGCCGCGTCAAGCTGGAGGCCGGCCTGCGCGACCTGCTGCGCCTCAGGACCCTGCTGTAGTCCCCTAAGGACCTGCTGTAGTCCCTCAGGACCCTGCGGTGGTCGCCGCGCCCGTGGCCGCCAGGCTCTTCTTCCCGGTCGCCGCCGCGGCGCCGGCCCGCGGCGTGCGCGGCGTGCGTGCCGCCGGCACCACCAGCGGCGTCCCGGTCTCCGGGTCGTCGATGACCTGGCAGCTCAGGCCGAAGACCCGCGCCACGAGGTCCGCGGTGACGATGTCGGACGGCGCTCCCTCGGCGATGACCGCGCCGTCCTTCATGGCGATGAGGTGGGTGGCGTAGCGGGCGGCGTGGTTGAGGTCGTGCAGCACCGCGACCAGCGTGCGGCCCTGCTCCTCGTGCAGCTCCGCGCACAGGTCCAGCACCTCGATCTGGTGCTGGATGTCCAGGTATGTCGTCGGCTCGTCCAGGAGGAACAGCGGCGTCTGCTGGGCGAGCGCCATCGCGATCCACACCCGCTGCCGCTGCCCGCCGGACAGCTCGTCGACATAGCGTTCGGCCAGCTCGCCGACGCCGGTCGCCGCCATGGACTCCTGGACGATCCGCTCGTCGTCGGCGGACCACTGCCGCAGCAGCCCCTGGTGCGGGTACCGGCCGCGCGCCACCAGGTCCGCGACCGTGATCCCGTCCGGGGCGATGGAGGACTGCGGCAGCAGCCCCAGCGTCCGTGCGACCTTCTTGGCCGGGAGCGAGGAGATCGCGGAGCCGTCCAGGAGCACCGATCCCGCGGCCGGCTTGAGCATCCGCGAGAGCGCGCGCAGCAG
This sequence comes from Streptomyces sp. NPDC002446, assembly GCF_053595675.1. NCBI lineage: Bacteria > Bacillati > Actinomycetota > Actinomycetes > Kitasatosporales > Streptomycetaceae > Streptomyces > Streptomyces sp. NPDC002446. The sequence continues at coordinate 84,850 of NZ_JBSFYC010000025.1, forward strand.
CGTGGACTTGCCGCAGGCGTTGGGGCCGACGATGACCGTGAAGGAGTGGTCGGGGATGGCGACCGAGAGGTTCTCGGCGATGACCCGCTGGTCGTAGGCGAGGGTGACATTCTCGGCCGTGAGACGGCTCACTTCAGAACTCCTGGGTTGTCGTGTCGCTGCTGCTGTCCGGCAGGGGCCCGGTCGGCGCCGGCGGACGTCGTGCCCCCGGTGTCGGCCGGGCCGGTGTGCCGCCCGCCCCGCTGCCCGTCATATCCGCCCCGCCCGGCGCTCCGTGGCCAGCAGCCAGAGCAGATAGCCGCCGCCCAGGACGCCGGTCAGCACGCCCACCGGCAGTTGGTCGGCGCCGAAGAGCCGCTGTGAGGACCAGTCCGCCGCGAGCAGCAGGACGGCGCCCATCACGGCGGCGGACAGCAGGTTGGGGCCGGGCGAGCGGGTGAGCCGCCGGGCCAGCGGGGGTGCGGTGAGCGCCACGAAGGAGATCGGCCCGGCCGCCGCCGTGGCGGAGGCGACCAGCACCACGGCGGCCAGCAGCACCACGACGCGGACCCGTCCGACCCGTACGCCCAGCGCGGAGGCGGCGTCATCGCCCATCTCCAGCATCCGCAGCGGTCGCCCGTAGAGCAGCACCAGCGGGAGGCAGACGGCGCAGACCGCGGCCAGCGGCCAGACCTGGTCCCAGTCGCGGCCGTTGAGGGAACCGGTCATCCAGGTGGTGGCCTGGGTCGCCTCGACGATGTTCGCCTTGGTCATGAGGTAGAGCACCATCGCGTAGAGCATGGCGCTGGCGCCGATGCCGACGAGCACGAAGCGGTAGCCGTGGATGCCGCCCTTCCAGGCGAGCAGGAAGATGGCCAGTCCGGTGACCAGCCCGCCGGCGACCGCTCCGGCGGCGACCGCGAAGGTCCCGGCCTGGAAGTAGACGATGGCGGTCAGCGCGCCGACGGACGAGCCCTGGGCGAAGCCGAGGACGTCCGGGCTGCCCAGCGGGTTGCGCGTGACGGTCTGGAAGACCGCGCCGGCGACCCCGAACGCGGCGCCGACCAGCAGCCCCACCAGCACCCGGGGCAGCCGCAGGTCCTGCACGATGAACTGCTGCCCGGCGTCGCCGCCGCCGGTCAGCGTGGTGAGCACCTCGGCCGGCGTCATCGGGTAGTCGCCGGAGCCGATCAGTGCGATGGCGGCGGCCAGCGCGACGGCCAGCAGCACGAGCCCGGCGACGACGGCGCGCACGTCCAGGCGCAGCGAGAGCCCGCCCGGAGTCCGCACGGCCCGCACCGTCCGCCGCCGGGCCGCCGCTTCGGCCCCGGTTGCGGTGTCCGTGCCGGGGCCCTTCCCCGGCTTCACGGTCGTAGTCACAGCTGAGCCATCCTCCGGCGCCGTACGAGATAGATGAAGACCGGTCCGCCGACGACGGCCGTGACGATGCCGACCTGCAGCTCTCCGGGCCGGGCCACGACCCGGCCGAGGATGTCGGCGCCGAGCAGCAGGACCGGTGAGAGCACCGCGGAGTACGGCAGGATCCAGCGCAGGTCGGGCCCGGTGACGGCCCGTACGACGTGCGGAACCATCAGGCCGACGTAGACGATCGGGCCGCAGACGGCGGTCGCCCCGCCGCACAGCAGGGTGACGGTCAGCATCGCCAGCACCCGGGTGCGGGTCAGCCGGGTGCCGAGCGCCCGCGCCTGGTCGTCGCCGAGCGCGATGGCGTTCAGCGGCCGGCCGATGAGCAGCGCGAGGACGCCGCCGACGAGCAGGAACGGCGCGATCTGGGTGACGGCGGGCATGGTGGCGGCGGCCAGCGAACCCACCGTCCAGAAGCGCATCTTGTCCAGCGCCGCGTTGTCCATCAGGTTGACCGCGTTGAGGTAGCCGGTGAGGACGGCGGTCAGGGCGGTGCCGGCCAGGGCGAGGCGTACGGGTGTGGCGCTGCGGGTGCCGCCGATGACGTACACCGCGACGGAGACCACCGCGGCGCCGGCGAACGCGAACCACACATAGCCGCTCAGTGAGGTGACGCCGAAGAAGCTGATGGCGGAGACGACGGCGGCCGACGCGCCGGCGTTGATGCCCAGAATTCCGGGGTCCGCCAGGGGGTTTCGGGTCAGCGCCTGCATGACGGTGCCGGCCAGGCCGAGGGCGGCGCCGACGATCAGACCGAGCAGGGTGCGCGGCAGGCGCACATCGCGGATGACCACGTCGGTGTCGGAGCCGGAGTAGTGCCACACCCCGTGCCACACCTGGTCGAGGGGTATCTGCTTGGCGCCCACGGCGATCCCGAGGACGGTGATGACGGCCAGGACGGCGACGGAGGCGAGCAGCCCCGCGGAGCGCACGGCGTTCCGCCGTCGGGGTGTCACGGGGGCCGGAGCCGTTGTTGCTTCGGGGGGACTGTCAACCAACACGGCAGTTAGGTTAGCCTACCCTCACATCCAACTCGCAGGCCCTTCCCCCACCTCGCAGGCCCCGTCCAGAGAGAAGCACTCCCACCATGAGCACCTCCCGAAGCGTAACCCTCTCCCGCCGCGGCATCCTCGCCGCGGGCGGTGCCGTCGGCATCGGCGCCCTGCTCGCCGCGTGCGGCGGGGGCAAAGGCTCGGACGGCGCCAACGGCGGTGGCAAGGGCGGCCCCTGGTCCTTCACCGACGACCGCAAGCAGAAGGTCTCCCTCAAGAGCACCCCGCAGCGCATCGTCGCCTTCACCGGCACCGCGGCCGCGCTGCACGACTTCGGGATCGACGACCAGATCGTCGGCGTCTTCGGACCCACCAAGCTCAAGAACGGCAAGCCCGACCCGCAGGCCGGCGACATCGACGTCGACAAGGTCACCATCATCGGCAACGCCTACAACCAGTTCAGCGTGGAGAAGTACGCGGCCCTGCGCCCCGAACTGCTGGTCACCAACATGTACGAGCCCAACGCGCTGTGGTTCGTGCCGGACACCAGCAAGGACAAGATCGCCAAGCTGGCCAAGTCCGTCGCCATCACCTCCGCCCGCGTCCCGCTCGTCAAGATCATCGAGCGCTACGCCGAGCTGGCGGAGTCGCTCGGCGCCGACCTCAAGGCCAAGAAGGTCACCGACGCCAAGGCGCGCTTCGAGAAGGCCTCCGAGGAGCTGCGGCAGGCCGCCAAGTCCCACCCGGTCAAGGTGCTCGCCTGCTCCGGCAGCCCCGATCTCTTCTACGCCTCCAACCCCGGCATCAACGCCGACCTCATGTACTACAAGTCCCTCGGCGTCGACCTGATCGTCCCCGACCACCTGGACAAGGGCGGCTACTTCGAGAGCCTGAGCTGGGAGAACGCCGACAAGTACAAGGCCGATGTGCTCCTGCTGGACAACCGGACCGCCACCCTCCAGCCCAAGGACCTGGCCGCCAAGCCCTCCTGGGCCAAGCTGCCCGCCGTCAAGGCGGACCAGATCACGCCCTGGTCGAGCGAGCCGCGCTTCTCCTACGCGGGCGCCGCACCGCTGCTCGAATCGCTGACCAAGGCGATCAAGAGCGCCAAGAAGGTCAACTGACGTACTGCCGCGGTGGACCGGCGCCCACCCGCCCCGCGCTCCACCGCGGCCGCTTCCCCACCCCACCACCGCACCGGGAGGTTCCCGAATGACCGCGACCGCCGCCCCCGCCACCGCACCGTTCCGCTTCTTCGATGTGCATGTCGTCCGCTCCCGGCGGATCGGCCCCTCCATGGTGCGGGTCACCTTCGGCGGCGAACGGCTGACGGAGCTGGCCTCCGGCGGTCGCGACCAGCGCTTCAAGCTCTTCCTGCCGCAACCCCACCAGGACCGGCCGCTCTTCGACGACATGAGCGAGGGCTGGTACACCACCTGGCGGGCGCAGGACCCCACCGAGCGCCCGGTGATGCGCTCGTACACGATCCGCGAACAGCGCCATGAAGCGGGCGAGTTCGACGTCGACTTCGCGCTGCACGGGGCCGGAGCCCAGGCCCCCGTCACGGCCGGCGGCCCCGCCTCCCGCTGGGCCGCGGGAGCCCGCCCCGGCGACCGGCTGACCGTCCTCGCCCCGGTCGTCGCGGACAACGGCGGCGTCGACTTCCGCCCGCCGGCCGGCACCGACTGGATCCTGCTCACCGGCGACGAGACGGCGCTGCCCGCGATCGCCGGCATCCTCGCGTCGCTCTCCCCCGGCACCCGGGCCCGGGTCTGGATCGAGATCGGGCACGAAGACGACCGGCAGCAGCTGCCGACCTTCGCGGACGCCGAGATCACCTGGCTGGTCCGGGACGCGGCGGCCGCCGGGCACGACGGGCCGGTGCCGGCCGCCCTGCGCGCCGCCGAGCTGCCCGAGGGCACGCCGTACGCCTGGGTCGCCGGCGAGGCGGGGACCGTCAAGGCGGTGCGGCGGCACCTGGTCCGCGAGCGCGGAATGGACCGCAGGGCGGTCAAGTTCACCGGCTACTGGCGGCGCGGCGCCACCGAGGAGGACCTGATCGCGGAGCTGACGGCCGGGACGGCGCCGGCCGACGAGGACTGATCCCGCACACCCCACACGCCCCGGGCTCCGCGGGTCCCACAGGTCCCGCGGCGCCCGGGCGCTCGCGCTCCGGCAGGATTCCCGCTCCCCCATCGGGCGTCCCGCCCTCACCTCAAGGGCGCCGCCCTCACCTCAAGAGTGCTGCCCTCACCTCAAGAGTGCCGCCTCACATCCCTATCCGCCCCAGCGCCTTGCCCGCGTCCGCGCCGCAACTGCCGTCCCCGGCCGCCGTCCAGGCCGCCGCGCACAGCGCCCGCAGCCCGTCCAGCGGGGTGCCCGCGCCCGTCACGGCGAGCGTGTCGCCGGCCGCCTCGGCCCGCCAGCCACCGCACCGGAAGCCGCCGTCGTCCTCGGTCACCTCCGGCTGCGGCGCCAGCAGCCCGCGCAGATCGGCGTCCACATAGGACGGACGGTGCTGCGGCGGAGCGGCCAGCAGTTCGGCGGCCGTGGTGACGCCGGTAAGCACCAGCAGCGAGTCGACCTCGCCGTTGTAGGCACCCTCGATGTCCGTGTCGAGCCGGTCCCCGATCACCAGCGGCCGCTCGGCACCGGTCCGCAGCACCGTCTCCCGGTGCATCGGCGGCTGCGGCTTGCCCGCCACCTGCGGCGACCCGCCCGCGGCGATCCGCACCACCTCCACCAACGCACCGTTGCCGGGCGCGATCCCGCGCTCCTTGGGGATGGTCAGATCGGTGTTGGACGCGAACCACGGCACCCCGCGCTGCACCGCGTACGCGGCCTCCGCCAGCCGCTCCCAGTCCAGCGTGGGGTCATAGCCCTGCACCACGGCCGCCGGATCGTCGTCCGCGGAGAAGACCGGTTCCAGGCCGCGCTCGCGCAGCGCCACCCGCAGCCCCTCGCCGCCGACGGCCAGCACCCGCGCGCCCGGCGGCACCTGGTCGGCGATCAGCCGGGCCACCGCCTGCGCCGAGGTGATCACGTCTTCCGCGCCGGTCGGCAGCCCGTATCCGGTCAGCTGGTCGGCGACGGTCTGCGGGGTGCGGGCCGCGTTGTTCGTCACATACGCCAGGTGCATCCCGCCCTCCCGTGCGCTCGTCAGCGACTCCACGGCGTACGCGATGGCCGCTCCCCCGGCGTAGACGACCCCGTCCAGATCCAGCAGCGCGGTGTCGTACGCCTCGCTCAGCGGGCGCCGGCACCCGTCGGGCCGACGCCGCCCGCTCCCGTCCGCCCGCCCGCGAATCTGCTCGTTCATGCCGTCTCGCTCCTCATTGCCATGGTGGTACGAAGGGTGTGCCGCGCACCCTAGGACGCGCGCCCCGCGCCGCCCGGCCCCGCCCGCGCTCCACGGCGCGCAGACCGGTAATTCCAGCCACCGCGGGCTGTCCCCCGATCTTCCCTCATCGGGCCGGCGGCATAGCATTCTTCAATGACCAGTACCGACGGCCTCCGCCTCCTCCCGTTCCGCGGACTGCGCTACGCCCCGGACCGGATCAGCAGCCTCACCGCCGTGACCTCGCCGCCGTACGACGTGGTGGTCCGACCGGACGGCGTGCGCCATCTGGAGACCGCCGACCCGTACAACATCGTCCGGCTGATCCTCCCGCATGCCGCGGACCCCACCACCCGCCACCGCCAGGCCGCCGACACCCTGCGCCGCTGGCGGGCCGAGGGCGTACTGACCCAGGACGCCGAGCCCGCGCTGTACGTCTACGAGCAGCGCGCCGGCGAGGTGCTGCAGCGCGGGCTGATCGGCGCGCTGCGCCTGGACGGTCCGGTGCTGCCGCACGAGGACGTCATCCCCGAGGTCGTCGAGGACCGGGCCGCCCTGATGCGCGCGGCGGCCGCAAACTTCGAGCCGTTGCTGCTCTCCTACCGTGGCCAAAACGCCGCGAACGGCGCCACCGCGGTCATCGAGCGCGTGGTGGAGGACGCCCCGCTGCTCGCCACCACCACGGAGGACGGTTTCACCCACCGCCTGTGGGCGGTCACCGACCCCGCCGACCTCGCCGCCATCGACGGGGATCTGGCCCGCCGGCAGGCCCTGATCGCCGACGGCCACCACCGCTGGGCGACCTACCAGCGGCTGTACGAACAGCAGCCCGGCGCCGGCGCCGCCTCACCCTGGGCGTCCGGCCTGGTGCTGCTGGTCGACACCGCCCGCTATCCGCTCCAGGTCCGCGCGATCCACCGCGTACTGCCCCATCTGCCGCCCGCCAAGGCGCTGGCCGACCTGGACGGCGCCTTCCGCACCCGTACGCTCCCGGGCGAGCTGTCCGCCGCCATGGCGGTCCTGGACGAGACGCCCGGCACCGCCTTCGTCCTGGCCGGCGGGCGGGACTCCTTCCACCTGCTGGACCGCCCCGACCCCGACCTGCTCGACCGTACGATCCGCCGGGACCGGCCCGAGGCCTGGCGGCGGCTGGACGCGACCGTGCTGCACTCCGTGCTGCTGGACGAGGTCTGGCACGTTCCCGACCATCCGTCCGACATCAGCTATCTGCACCACACCGAGGCCGCCGTCGAGCAGGCCGCCCGGCACGGCGGCACGGCCGTGCTGATGCGCGCCACCTCCGAGGAGACGGTCCGTCAACTCGCCGAGTGCGGTGTGACGATGCCGCGCAAGTCCACCTCCTTCGGGCCCAAGCCCGCCACCGGTCTCGTCCTGCGCACCCTGGACGACAACGACAACTGAACACCGGCGTCCGCACCTGTCCGCGGCACCCGCAACCCGACCCGAGATCTAGTTAGGTTAGGCTTACCTCACTACGTCTCGGGCGGGTCTCCCTGCCCCTGCGCACACTCCACCCTGCGCAGCACGTGGCCCCCGTCCGCACCAGGGAGGACAGCTCCATGACTCCCCTCGCGCACTCCGCCGAGGACCCGGCCGACAGCCGGACATATCTGCTCAACAACGGCACGGCCCACCGTTACCACCGCGCGGTCACCGAGAGCGTCACACGCATCAGCGCCAAAATCGCTGGCACCGCCCGCCCGTTCACCGGCATCTCCGTCGACGGCCTCACGCCCACGGTCGCCGGCGTCGACCTCGACGCACCGCTGCACGACCCGGCCGCCGCGCTCGACGAACTCGAAGAGGTCTACCTCCGCGACGCCGTCTACTTCCACCACCCGCGCTACCTCGCGCACCTCAACTGCCCCGTGGTGATCCCCGCCCTCGTCGGCGAGGCCGTGCTCTCCGCCGTCAACTCCTCCCTGGACACCTGGGACCAGAGCGCCGGCGGCACGCTCATCGAGCGCCGGCTGATCGACTGGACGGCCGAGCGGATCGGCCTCGGCGAGCAGGCCGACGGCATCTTCACCAGCGGCGGCAGCCAGTCCAACCTCCAGGCCATGCTGCTCGCCCGCGACGAGGCCTGCCGCCGGGAGCTGACCTGCGAAGGCTCGCCGTCCGGCACCCGGCTCACCGACGTACTGCCCCGGCTGCGCATCCTCACCTCCGAGTGCAGCCACTTCAGCATCCGCAAGGCCGCCACCCTGCTCGGCATGGGCGCGGAGGCCGTCATCGCCGTCCCCGCCGACGAGCACAAGCGGATGCGCACCGCCGACCTCGCCGACGAGCTGGCACGCTGCCACCGCGACGGCCTGATACCCATGGCCGTCGTCGCCACCGCCGGCACCACCGACTTCGGCTCCATCGACCCGCTCCCCGAGATGGCCGACCTGTGCGACCGCTACGGCGCCTGGCTGCACGTCGACGCCGCCTACGGCTGCGGCCTGCTGGTCTCCCGCCGCCGCGGGCTGCTCACCGGCATCGAGCGCGCCGACTCGGTCACCGTCGACTACCACAAGTCCTTCTTCCAGCCGGTCAGTTCGAGCGCCATCCTGGTCCGCGACCGCGCGACCCTGCGCCATGTCACCTACCACGCGGACTACCTCAACCCGCGCCGGATGGCCGAGCGGCGCATCCCCAACCAGGTCGACAAGTCGATCCAGACCACCCGCCGCTTCGACGCCCTCAAGCTCTGGCTCACCCTGCGCATCATGGGCGCCCAGGCCGTCGGCGAACTCTTCGACGAGGTCATCGACCGCGCCGCGGACGCCTGGAAACTCCTCCATGACGACCCGCGCTTCGAGGTCGTCGTCGAACCCCAGCTGAGCACGCTGGTCTTCCGCTACGTCCCCGGCACCGACCAGGACCCCGAACTCGCCGACCGGGTCAATCTGCACGCCCGGGACGCCCTGTTCGCCTCCGGTGACGCGATCGTCGCGGGCACCACGGTCGACGGCCGCCACTACCTCAAGTTCACCCTGCTCAACCCGGAGACCACGCTGGAGGACATCGCCACCGTCCTCGACCTGATCGCCGAGCACGCCGGCAGCTACCTCGCCGAACAGCCCCAGCCGGCGCTCAGCGCGCGCTGACCTCCCCCAGCCCGACCCCCCTCGGAGAACCCGTGCCCGCCCCTTACGACTTCATCGCCATCGGCCTCGGCCCCTTCAACCTGGGCCTGGCCTGCCTGACCGAGCCGATCGACGGCCTCGACGGCCTGTTCCTCGACAACAAGGCGGCCTTCGACTGGCACCCCGGCATGATGCTCGACAGCAGCCACCTCCAGGTGCCGTTCATGGCCGACCTGGTCACCCTCGCCGACCCCACCTCCCCCTTCTCGTTCCTCAACTACCTCAAGGAATCCGGGCGGATCTACCCGTTCTACATCCGCGAGAGCTTCTATCCCCTGCGCGCCGAGTTCAACGACTACTGCCGCTGGGCGGCCGGCAGACTCGACTCCGTCCGCTTCGCCCACCAGGTCACCACCGTCGAGTACGACACGCGCGACGAGCTCTACGTCGTCCACGCCGAGCACGCCGGCGAGCAGCGCACCTACCGCGCCCGCAAACTCGTCCTGGGCACCGGCACCCCGCCCTACATCCCCGAGGCCTGCCGGGGCCTGGGCGGCGACCTGCTGCACAACGCCGACTACCTGGACGCCAAGGCCGCCCTGCAGGCCAAGGACTCCATCACCCTCATCGGCAGCGGCCAGAGCGCCGCGGAGATCTACTTCGACCTCCTCCAGGACATCGACAGCCACGGCTACCACCTGACCTGGGCCACCCGCTCCCCGCGCTTCTTCCCGCTCGAATACACCAAACTCACGCTGGAGATGACCTCACCGGAGTACGTGGACTACTTCCACGCCCTCCCCCAGGCCACCCGCGACCGCCTCAACGCGACCCAGAAGCACCTCTACAAGGGCATCGACTCCGCGCTGATCAACGACATCTTCGACCTGCTCTACCAGAAGAACCTCGCCGGCCCCGTCCCCACCCGCCTGCTGACCAACACCGCGCTGAACAAGGCGAGTTACGACGAGACCTCCGGCACCTACACCCTGGGCCTGCGCCAGGACGAGCAGGGCACCGACTTCACCCTCGACACCCAGGGGCTGATCCTCGCCACCGGCTACCGCTACCGCGTACCGGACTTCCTCACCCCGGTCCGCGACCGGATCGCCTGGGACGACGCCGGCCGCTACGACGTGGCCCGCAACTACAGCATCGACACCACCGGCCACGACATCTTCGTGCAGAACGCCGAGCTGCACACCCACGGCTTCGTCACCCCGGACCTCGGCATGGCCGCGTACCGCAACTCGTGCATCATCCGCGAGCTGCTCGGCCGCGAGTACTACCCGGTCGAAAAGGCCATCGCCTTCCAGGAGTTCGCCGCCCCGGCCGGCGGGCAGCACCCCATGGAGATACCCGCATGACCGCCCCGCTCTTCACCCGCACCGACGCGGCCCTCGGCGAGTTCTCCGTACGGCCCGTCGACCCCTCCGCCGACGCCGCACTCCTGCACTCCTGGGTCACCCACCCCAAAGCCGTCTTCTGGCTGATGCAGGACTGCGACCTGGCAGCCGTCGAGAAGGAGTTCACGCGGATCGCCGCCGACCCCTTCCACGACGCCTTCCTCGGCCTGCACAACGGCACCCCGGCCTTCCTGATGGAGCGCTACGACCCCGCCCACCGCGAACTGGTCGGCATCCACGCCGCACAGCCCGGTGACATCGGCATGCACTTCCTCACCGCGCCCACCGCCACCCCCCTGCACGGCTTCACCCGCGCCGTGATCACCACCGTCATGGAGACGCTCTTCGCCGACCCCGCCGTCCGCCGCGTCGTCGTCGAGCCGGACGCCCGCAACACCGCCGTCCACGCCCTCAACAAGGCCGTCGGCTTCGAGGTCCAGCGCACCGTGTCGCTCCCCTCCAAAGACGCCTTCCTCAGCACCTGCACCCGCGACCAGTTCCTGGCCACCCAAGGAGACCACCGATGACCCCCGGCACCCGGCCGACCGCCCAGGACGCCGTCGCCCACCTCACCCCCGGACTGTGGGCCCGCGCCAACCGCCTGCTGATCCGCAAGGGCCTCGCCGAGTTCGCCCACGAACGGCTGCTCACCCCCAAGCGCCTGCCCCAGGACGGCCACTACTGCGTACGCAGCGACGACGACGCCACCGAATACCGCTTCGCCGCCCGCAGACAGGCCCTCGACCACTGGCAGATCGACCCCGACAGCATCACCCGCCACCGCGACCACGGTGAACTCCCCCTGGACGCCCTGGAGTTCTTCATCGAACTCCGCGACACCCTGGGACTCGGCGCGGAGATCCTCCCGGTCTACCTGGAAGAGATCAGCTCCACCCTCTCCGGCACCGCCTACAAACTCGCCGCCGACCAGCCCACCGCCGCCGAACTCGCCGCGTCGGACTTCCAGGCCATCGAGACCGGCATGACCGAGGGCCACCCCTGCTTCGTCGCCAACAACGGCCGCCTCGGCTTCGGCATCCACGAGTACCACGCCTACGCCCCCGAGACCGCGAGCCCCGTCCGGCTGATCTGGCTCGCCGCCCACCGCGACCACGCCACCTTCACTGCCGGCGCCGGCCTCGACTACGACACCCTCGTCCGCGACGAACTCGGCGAAGCCACCCGCAGCCGCTTCACCACCACCCTCACCGCCCTCGGCCTCGACCCCGACGACTACTACCTCTTCCCCGCCCACCCCTGGCAGTGGTGGAACAAGCTGTCCGTCACCTTCGCGGCGGAGATCGCCCACCAGCGCCTGGTCTGCCTGGGCCCCGGCGACGACGACTACCTCGCCCAGCAGTCCATCCGCACCTTCTTCAACACCACCAGCCCCGCCAAGCACTACGTCAAGACGGCGCTCTCGGTCCTCAACATGGGCTTCATGCGCGGCCTGTCCGCCTCGTACATGGAGGCCACCCCGGCCATCAACGACTGGCTGGCCCGCCTGATCGACGCCGACGACACCTTCCGGGCGGCCCGCTTCTCGATCATCCGCGAGCGCGCCGCCATCGGCTACCACCACCGCCAGTACGAGGCGGCCACCCCCAAGGGCTCCCCCTATCTGAAGATGCTGGCGGCCCTGTGGCGGGAGAGCCCCGTCCCCACCCTGGAACCCGGGCAGCGCCTGGCCACCATGGCCTCCCTCCTGCACACCGACCGCGACGGCGGCTCCTTCGCCGCCGCCCTGATCGAGCGGTCCGGCCTGGAGCCCGCCGTCTGGCTCCGCCGCTACCTCGACGCGTACCTGACCCCCGTGCTGCACTCCTTCTACGCCTACGACCTGGTCTTCATGCCGCACGGCGAGAACGCCATCCTGGTCATCGAGGACGGCGCCGTGGCCCGCGTGATCTTCAAGGACATCGCCGAGGAGATCGCCGTCATGGACCCCGACGCGGTCCTGCCCCCCACCGTCGAACGCATCCGCGCCGACGTCCCCGAGGACAAGAAGCTCCTCTCCGTCTTCACCGACGTCTTCGACTGCTTCTTCCGCTTCCTGAGCGGCACCCTCGCCGATCTCGGCGTCCTCGACGAGGAGACCTTCTGGCGCACGGTCGCCGCCTGCGTCACCGACTACCAGAAGGCGAACCCCCACCTGGCCGACAAGTTCGCCCAGTACGACATGTTCACCGAGGAGTTCGCCCTCTCCTGCCTCAACCGCCTCCAGCTGCGCAACAACCAGCAGATGGTCGACCTCCAGGACCCGGCCGGCGCCCTCCAGCTGATCGGCACCCTCCGCAACCCCATCGCCCCCTACGCCCCCTGACCTCCCCCAAAACGCCGAAGGGCGGGACCCCGGTGGGTCCCGCCCTTCGTCATGCCTGGTGCATCATCCCCGGTCAGCCCTTGTCGGGGCGCTCACCGGAGTCCGCGTCGGCCTCGTCGCTCTCGTCCGCCCCGCCGGACTCCTCCAGCACATCGGTGAACTCCACACCGTCCAGCTCGGCGAGCCGGTCCGACGCGTCCGTCGTGCCACCCTGGTCGGCCTCCAGCGCCTTGGCGAACCAGTCACGCGCCTCGCCCTCGCGCCCGACCTCCAGCAGCGCATCGGCGTACGCGTACCGCAGCCGCGCGGTCCACGGGTGTACGGCGTTCGACGCCAGCTCCGGGCTCTGCAGCGTCACCACCGCGGCGTCCGCCTGCCCCATGTCCCTGCGGGCACCCGCCGCGACCAGCCGCATCTCGACCTGCCCGGCCCGGTCCAGCTTCTGCACCTCGGGCTCACCGGCCATCGCCAGCGCCTTCTCCGGCCGGCCCATACCGCGCTCGCAGTCCGCCATGACGGGCCACAGCTCGACGCCACCGGTCATCCGCCGCGCCGCCCGGAACTCCGCCAGCGCCTCGTTGTACTTGCCGACCGCGTACGCCGCGAAGCCCGCGGCCTCCCGCACCGCGGCGACCCGGGACGCCAGCCGCAGCGCCACCCGCGAGTACCCGTACGCCTTCTCCGGGTCCTCGTCCAGCAGCTTCGCCACCATGACCAGGTTCTTCGCGACATCCTCGGCGAGCGTCTTCGGCAGGCTCAGCAGCTCCTGACGCACATCCTTGTCGATCTCGTCACCGGTGACGTCCTCCGGAATCGGCAGCCGCTTGATCGGCTCCCGGTCCCGGTCCCGCCGCTCGTCCCGACGGTCGTCGCGCCGGTCGTCCCGCCCACGGCCACCGCCGTACGGGCGACGCCCACCACGCTCGTCGTCCCGACGGAACCCACCACGGTCGTCACGCCGCGGCCCGCGGTCATCCCGACGGAACCCACCGCGGTCGCCACCCCGGTCGTCCCTACGGAACCCACCACGGTCGCCACCCCGGTCATCGCGCCGGTCGTCCCGCCGGTCGTCCCGTCGGTCGTCCCGACGGTCATCGCGCCGGAACGAGGAACGCTGCCCGCCCCGGTCATCACGCCGCTCGTCACGGCGGTCATCACGGCGGTCGTCACGGCGATCGTCCCTACGGAACCCGCCGCGGTCACCACCCCGGTCATCCCGGCGCTCGTCGCGCCGGTCATCGCGCCGGAACCCACCGCGGTCGCCCCCGTACGAGCGGTCATCCCGCCGGAAGCCGCCCCGCTCACCACCACGGTCATCACGGCGGTCATCCCGTCGGTCATCACGGCGGAACGAGGAACGCTCACCACCACGGTCGTCCCGTCGGTCATCCCGACGGTCGTCGCGCCGGAACCCGCCACGGTCGCCCCCGAACGACCGGTCATCACGCCGGAACCCAGGACGGTCCCCGCCCCGCTCGCCACCGCGGAAACCCCCACGGTCGCCACCGGAGGAACGGTCATCCCGACGGAACCCACCCCGGTCGTCACGCCGCTCATCACGCCGGTCGTCACGGCGATCATCCCTACGGAACCCACCGCGGTCACCACCGCGATCATCCCGTCGGTCGTCCCGGCGGTCATCGCGCCGGAACCCACCGCGGTCGCCGCCGTACGAGCGGTCATCCCGCCGGAAGCCGCCGCCACGCTCATCGTCGCGACGCGGCCCACGCGGCCGGTCGTCCCGCCGGTCGCCACCACGGAATCCGCCACGGTCGCCGCCGGAGGGGCGGTCCCGGTCGTCGCGGCGGAACGCGGGACGCTGCCCGCCCCGCTCATCACGTCGGAAACCGCCACGATCACCACGGTCACCGTCACGGCTGTCGCGACGCGGCCCGCGGTCATCACGCCGGAAACCACCGCGGTCACCGCCGTCGCGCCGCTGCGGCCGGCGCTCCGAACGATCGTCGGAAGAGTTGGTGGACATCGACGTGACTCCTGTCTTCGGTACTGCATTCATTCTCGCGCACCGACCACTTCGGCGCGCTTCGGGCTGTACTTGTTTCAAAACAGCAAAAAGGACCCTTGGTCCCAGCATGCACGCTGGGACCAAGGGTCCTTGAAAGATTGTTCGGCGGCGTCCTACTCTCCCACAGGGTCCCCCCTGCAGTACCATCGGCGCTGAAAGGCTTAGCTTCCGGGTTCGGAATGTAACCGGGCGT